>NZ_JAHCZE010000003.1:0-83846 GCF_018501205.1 Campylobacter sp. 2018MI01
ACTTTGATGATAAATTACCTAAAGATTATGATTTAGATAAACTTCGCTTTAGTGCATATAATCGCACATTTTTAATAAGTGGGATAAATGAAATTGAAACACTTAAAAGAATGCATAGCATACTTAATAAAGCTTATTTAATGGTACAAGCTTTAAAGATTGCGTAAATGAGCTTAAAAACGCTAGTGGCTTACATAAAAATCATTTAAAAGTTGTTTTTAATCAAAACCTAAGATAAGTATATGGTTTGGCAAGATTTAAAAAAATAACTTATAAGCGATAAGCCTTACTTAAGATATGTAGCAATTATGGATAATAGGGTTAGAGTTGCCCTTAAAGTCTTTTACGGGTTAATTTTACCTAAGGAGCATTCTTTTTGGCTTAACAATTATCCACCGAATAGCTGGGGTTGTAGGTGTAAAACACAGGTTTTAAGCCTTGATGAAGCTAAAGATAATGAAGCTATAAATTTTTATAAAATATATTATTTTATAAATATTTTTATTTTAAAAACAATACAAGCTAGTTTAAAGGTGAAATTTTATTTTTAGTGTATTATTAATTTATAATTTACAAAAACAAGTATGAAAGTTTATGAAAAAATTATTTTTTATATTTTTATGTTTTACGATATTAAATGCTGATATAAAAAGCTTAAAAGATAGCTGTTATGATGGAGATTTTGAAGCTTGCGGGGCTTTAGCTTTAATGTATGCTAAAGGTGATGGTGTGAGTATGGATAAAAAAACATCAGCATTTTTTTATGCACAAGCTTATAATATTTTATCCGAAGAGCCTAAAAGTGAACCTAATTTTCATAAACAAAATGCAGCTAATTTATCAATAATAATTTCTGATATTTCTGCTTTTTATGTAGCACAAGGTAGATTTGCTAAGATTAGCGATATGACTTATGCACCCATAAATCCTAATGGAGAGTTTTTAATAAATGGCATTGCTTGTATAAAAGTAAGTGTTAAAAATAGCATTTTGCGTATTAAAAATATAAATGCAAATGATAAAAATTGTAAAGAATTTTTCGCAAGTGATGAAGCAAAAAAGCTGCTAGATAAAGATTTAAATGAAGTTAGTGAGATTGAATATGACTTTAGTGATAATAAAATCTTATTTTAAGAATTATTATAAAAATTATGATTTAGATTTCTACTCTTTAAAAATCAAATTCCTGATTGAAATTCTAGAGCATTAAAAGTATTTAAAAGCTAAGTTTAGCTTAATTTTATTGTTAAAATAAATTAGACACTAAAATGTTTGAAATCCCATAATATGTTTTTAAGGTAAAATTTTAATTTTTAAGAGTTTAAATCATTGCATTTGATTAATAAAGTTTTGAATTTATCCTTAAAATAAATTCCAATAAATCTTAAATTGTAATAACTAAAATTTGTACATATACCAAGTATTGTTTATCTTTATAAGGTTCATTTCTTTAGAAAAACTTTCACCATTATTAAATGTTACTTTATATATAACTTCAGCTAAGCCTCCTAACTCATAGTCTAAGCTTGTTTCTATTTATTTAACACTACCCATTTTTTTTAATGCCCTTTGCTTTATAGGACATTTTTTCTAATAAAATATTTTTTTCATCTTCTGATTTAAAATTAAAACACTTAACAGCTTGTTTATCTCCTTTAATCATTAACTTCAAACATTTTTTAACTATAATATCTGGAGTATCATCAGCTTTAGGAGTATCACTCCCACAAGCAACTAACATAGATGTAAATATTGTAAAACTTAATAATTTTTTCATTTAATCTCCTTTTGATTTGGTTTAAAGCCTAATGTTTTGCTTAATGCTTTTTGTAAAATCAGTATAATACCCCCCCCCACCATTCTTAATCTTTACTTAATTTGTATTTGAATTTATTTTTTATAATTTGAAAGGTTGTAGTAGAATTAGGTTTGCAATTTAAAATCTAATTTGCATATATTATAAGTATTTTAGAGTTTTTAATAATGTTCTAGCTTAGCTACTCATTTTTATTGCTTATTAATTAAAAAATTATTTAATTTAAAATATTTTATTTATACTACATATAAATTATATTGATAAAATTGATTTTATAGCTTATATAAAAGCTATATTTTAATATTTATATTTTTAAGGAATTTGAATTAATGTTTATTTTGCCAAGATATTGGCGTATTTAAAGAATTTTTTAAATAATGTTTTTACAATTTAATTTTTAAATTAATGAAAACACAATTTAATTATTTTATTTATTTTAATAACGCTATTTTATTAATATTTTATAATTAGTAGTATTTATTGCTTAAATTTATTAAATTAGATTGCAAAAGAATATTAATTTAAGCAAAATTTTTACTTTTTTTGTTAGACTTAAAACTTTTTAATTTATAACAAGGTTTTCATATGGATTTTCATCAATTTATTGAGCAAATTAATGGAGTTTTAGTTGCTTATGTTCTTGTATTTGCCTTAGTTGGAATAGGTCTTATTTTCACTATTTATCTAGGTTTTCCGCAATTTCGTTATTTTAAAGAAGGCTTGAGTGCAAGTTTTGGAGATTTATTTAAAAAAGGTAAGAAAAAAAATTCCGGAATAACAGCCCTACAAGCTATGATGATTTCAATTTCAGCACAAGTTGGAACAGGTAATATCATAGGCGTTGCAACTGCTATTAATTTAGGTGGAGCGGGAGCTATATTTTGGATGTGGGCTAGTGCATTTTTGGGTATGGCTACAATTTTAGCTGAAGGTGTTTTAGCACAACGCTACAAAGTATGGCAGCACGGACATTATATCGGAGGTCCTGCGTTTTATATAAAACTTGGTCTTAAGAAAAAATTAGGTGCTAATACTTGCAATTTGCTCGCTGGATTTTTTGCTATTGCAATTATTGTTGCACTTGGTTGTGCGGGTCAAATGACACAAAGCAATTCTATTTCAGGTGCAATTCATCAAGCTTTTGGAGTGGATTTGAAAATCACAGGAGCAATTACTGCAATTATCGCAGGATTTGTGGTGATTGGTGGGGTTAAAAGGATTGCTAGATTTGCTGAACTTGTAGTGCCTTTTATGGCTATATTTTATGTTTTGGTTGCAGTTTATATTTTAATAGCATTTCACGAAAATATAGGCAATGTATTTTCTATGATTTTTAAACAAGCTTTTGGACTTGAAGCAGTAGCTGGTGGAGCTGTTGGAATTGGTATTAAAGAAGCTATTAGATATGGGGTTGCAAGGGGACTTTTTGCAAACGAAGCAGGTATGGGAAGTACACCACACGCACACGCAAGTGCAACTACTAAAAACTCTGTTTCTCAAGGTTTTGTGGCAATGCTTGCAGTATTTATTGATACAGCATTTATTTGCACAGCAACTGCTCTTATAATCTTACTTAGCGGAGCTGATTTAAGTCTTAGCGGTATTGAACTAACTACTTCGGCATTTAGCATTGCTTTTGGTAGTATTGGTGTGAAATTACTTGCAATTTGTCTTGTGTTTTTTGCATTTACAACCATTATTGGCTGGTATTATTTCGCTCAAATTAATGTGCAATATTTATTCTCAAATAAAGCTTTACCTATATTTAAAATAGTGTTTGTTTTATGTATTTTTATAGGTGCTATGCTAAAGCTTGATTTGGTTTGGAGTATTTCTGATTTATGTAATACTTTAATGGTATTACCTAATGTTTTAGCGTTATTTTTATTAGCTCCAGTAGTTAAAAAAGAATTATTAAAATTTAACGAAAGTAAGAAAAAATAAGTTTTATTCCTATTTCAAATTCTAGAATTTGAAATAGGATTTTTTTTATTTTATTTGAGTAAAATTCATACCATTTATTTTTATTTCTACATTATCGTTAAAGTCTTTAGGTAATTGATTTTCACTTTCTTCTATAGCTTTTAACATATTATATTTGTTTTTGACTTTTAAACTTTGCTCAAATTTGTGTGGTGTATTAGCAAAAAAACTATCAACAATTGGTCTAAATTGTTCAGGGACTTTATCAATATTTTGCATTACATATTCTTTAATAGCTTTTAAGTTATTGTTAATATTTATTTTGCTTTCAATTGAATTAATTAATAAAGATTCTGCAAATTCTTTATTATCCATATCGTATTTATCAAGTGTATCTACATTATCAATCTTATAATTATCAATATTATAAGTAATATTTAATTTATCACATATTTCAAAGAATTTATCTAATACATCTAAATCTATTGCAAAAGCTAATTCATTTTTATTATGTTTGCCGATTAATTTAAATTCAACCTTAACATTTCCATTATTTGCCACATCTTTTGTTTTAGTAATTGTGTTGATAGAATATTCATCTTTTGCTAGTTCTGGAAGTATTCCTAATTTATTATCAGAAATAGCCAACATACTAGCAAATCCTACAGCTATTTCACCTAGTTTAATTGATTTTATTTCGCTTTTATAAAAACTTTCTTTAGGAGTATTAGTTGCTAATTCTTTTATGCTAACACTTCCTTTTTTATCTCCAGTATAAAATCCATTTGTTTCAATTTTTATTTCTTCAACACTTAAAACTTTTTGATTATTTATAATAACATCAATACCTTTGCTCTTACATTCTGCATAATCACCTTTATTTTCACATTTGTAATCACTAATATTTACATTAGATGGAATTTCAAACATAGCAGTTAGAACTTTTAATTTTTCAATTTCGTTTTTAATAGAATTATTTAATGAAGTTTCAAAATTTTTAACTTGCTCATCACTGATTTTGTTTCCACAACCAATAAACATAACAGCTACTGCACTAAGTGCTAATAATGATTTTTTCATATTTCTCCTTTTTTTATAAATTTGTTAAGAATATCAATTTATAGTTAAATAATACTAGTGAAAATGAAAAATATTTTTAATTTAAATAATAAAAATTATTAAGTAATAAAAATTAATTAATCTATTTTTGTTATAATGCAATACAAATTCAATTAAAGGAGACAGAATGTCATTAGAAAAACAATTATTACAATTACAAGCTGATGCACACGCATTATTTTTAAAGTTTCATAACTACCATTGGAATGTAAAAGGATTACAATTCTTTGCACTTCATTCATATACTGAAGAAGCATATGAAAAAATGGCTGAAATGTTTGATGATTGTGCTGAAAGATTATTACAATTAGGACATAAAGCTATAGTTTGCCCAAAAGAGTTAATGGAAACTGCAAAAGCTCCAAGAACTGATAAAACTTGCTTTGAAGCTACTGAATTAGTTGGACTTATATTAACTGATTATGAATACTTATTAGCTGAGTTTAAAAAGTTAAATAAATTTGCTGAAGAAGCAGGAGATACGACTACTGCAGCTTATGCTCAAGAGCAAATTGCTAGTTATGAAAAATCAATTTGGATGCTAAAAAATACAGGTGCAACAAGTTGTTGCGTAAAATAATTTAAAGGCTTGATTATCAAGCCTTTTATTTTATAATATCTGCTGACATTTTCCATAAATTATCAATTTTTACCATTTTTCTCTTTTCATTTTTAACAAAACCATTATTAAATTTAGTAATAATTTGCACTTCAGCACTATTATTAGAACTATTTAATATATCTACTTTAATTTCTGCAATTCCACCATAATTATTAAATAATTTAGGTAATACATTTTCAAAATTAATACTTAATTGTCTTTGAAATTCATTTTCATAATAAAAACATTTATCAAAAACAGCTTCACTTGGTTGATTTGAAAGTTCGTTTAAGCAATTTTTGACACTTTTTTGTATATCTTCGTTTTTACAAGCACTTAAAAATAATAGGCTAACAATCATCATATATTTTTTCATTTTATATCCTTATAATTTATTTAAAATTAATCTTAAATCTATCAATTCTTTTTCTAATTCTTCTAATTCATCTGTGCTAAGTTTTAAATAAAATACAACATTTGCTCCAAAATCTTTAGAATAAACGATATTTAGTTTATCTAAAATATAACTTAATTTATTTATTTGGCTATATTCAAGTTCTATATAATATGATTCTTTTTTTATATAGTTAGAAAGTAGATTTAGCTCATTAGCTTTTGAAATTCCTAAATTAACTGCGTTTGAATATGCTCTTACAAGCCCGCCAACTCCTAATAATGTTCCACCAAAATATCTTACTATATAACAAGCTGCATTTACAATATTAGCTCCTCTTAATACATTAAGAGCAGGTGCTCCACTACTTCCTTTAGGTTCTCCATCATCACTTTGATTTTCTACAATTTGCCCAAATTCATTTAATACTCTACTAGCATAGACTACATGAACGCATTTAAAATGCTCGGCTCTTAATTCTTCTTGTCTAGTGCGAACATTTTCGTTAATATTAAGTGGTTCAAAATAGCATAAGAATTTAGAACCCTTTACTTCAAAACTATCAAAACAAGGTGATTTTAAAACTTTCATTTGCTAATATTAGCGTTTTTTATTAAAGGATTAATATGAAAATAATTTTTAGTTTTATATTATTTATATTTTTAGGATGTAGTTCTTTAATAAGTGGTGTGGCTTCTGTCGCAACTTCTGTTGTTGTTTTTGCAATTACAATTCCTATTAAAGTTATTTATAGTGTTGGTAAATCAGCCTTAAATGCAGCTAGTTCTAATTCAAATTCAAATGATACTAAAATTGCTAAAAAAGCATTAGAGCAAAAGAATTTCAAAAAAGCTTATGAATATTATGCAAGAGCTTGTAATGATGATGAGCCTATGGTTTGTGCTTTAGGGAATTATGCTTATACAAAATGTGAATTATTAAATGATGGTTGCAAGATTAATACAATAATAAATAATAACGCTATAAAATATTTTAGTGCAAAATTATTTTTAGATGAGGCAAAAGAGCTTAGCGGGGAAAATAAAAAAGCTTATATAAATATAGCTTGTAGTTACGATAATAGTATAAGTAAAGATTGTAAGTAATCTTCCTAATAATTTAGGAAGATTAAATATTTACTTGCCTCTAATTTTATTCATTAAAGCAGTAATTAAGCCGTTTTGGTAAGCAACAGCAAGAAGTGCAATCACAACACCAACTTTTTGTAATAATGATGAGCTTTCGCCAAACATAAGAGGTCCTATTAAAGCAACAGTAGCTATTGGACTTAAGATTAATAATCCAGCACCTAAAGTAGGGTTTAGTTTAACTGAACCATGTTGAGCAAATGTCCAAGCAGCAGCTTGACCTGCAGTTCCTAAAACTATCATCCATAACCAGTTCATTCCAGTGATAGGATCACCTAAAGCCACATTACCAAATGGACTTGTAACGCTTTCTATAGCAGCTTGTGGTAAGTGCATTGATTTAATACCAGCAGCAGTATCAACCATAACACCTTGGTCAAATATGAAACCATTTCCTGTGATTAAGAACGCCCATACAACAGGAGCTACAAGCTGAGCAGCACTTGAGATTAAGATAGGTTGAACAACTTGTCCGTTTCCAATTCTTCCTGCTCTTCTGCTAGCGAATAAGTAAATTCCATAGCAAAATCCTGAAGTAAGACCGCAAATTGTTCCAACTGCCATAATACCAGTACCAAATACTTCTTGAGGGCCATTTGGATCAACTATACCATTTTCTAAAGCACCACCAGCTAAAATAACACCAGCAAGCATTATAGGTGCTATGAAATAATAGCTAAATGGAATTCTTTCTCTATCTGTAATGAATGCTAAAGCTGGCAACATAATTACTTGAATATTTAAAAGAATTGAAGCAATTCCTGAACCTACAAAGAATATTGAATAATTCCACGCAGTAAAGTCAATCCCTAATACAAGTCCAGCTAAAATAGATAGCCATACGCCTTTTTTGGTAAGCTTACCGATTTTTTTAGCTTCCATAATTGCAAAAGGAATAAGGCAGATAGTTCCTATCAAGCAACGCATAAAAGCACCTGTAGCTGGGTCAAAGTTAGATAATTTTTGCCAAGGTGCAGTAAAAGAAAGAAATAAAATACCGATTAAGAATATGACATAGGTCATACCTGTGGCATTTCCTCTTAAATCATTATTCATGATTTACTCCTTAAAATTATTTTTAAATGATTTTTATCTTTTTGTAAAACAAAAATACATTTTCCTATTGTAGATTGATTAAAATTAAAATAATCTTAATCTTTATAAATAATTTATTGTTTTTTTTTTTTTTTTATTTAAATTTATGCAAAATTTATACAAAATATGAAAATTATTTATAAAAATTAAATAATATATAATTATTATAAATAAATAATTAATAATAAAATTATATAGACTTTTTAAATTTTAAATAATTCAGCAATTTTTAAGCTTGATAAAACTAAACTAAAAGCCACAATTAATTTTTTTTAAAGGATTGTTATGAAAAAACCTGTCATTATAGGTGTAGGTGGTCCTGTTGGAGCTGGTAAAACTCTTTTAATAGAAAGATTAGTAAGAGTTATGAGTAAAGATTATGAAATAGGTGTTGTAACAAATGATATTTATACAAAAGAAGATGCCTTATTTTTAGCGAAAAACAGCGTTTTACCACCAGAAAGAATTATAGGTGTAGAAACTGGTGGGTGTCCGCACACTGCGATTAGAGAAGATGCTTCAATGAATGAAGCTGCATTAAATGAATTACAAAAGAAATTTAATTTAGATTTACTTTTTTTAGAAAGTGGTGGGGATAATTTAGCTGCTACTTTTAGTCCTGATTTAGTTAATTTTAGTATTTATGTAATTGATGTGGCACAAGGTGAAAAAATCCCACGCAAAGCAGGTGCTGGAATGATTAAATCTGATTTATTTATAATTAATAAAACCGATTTAGCTCCTTATGTTGGTGCAAATCTTGATATTATGAAAAGCGATACTTTACATTTTAGAAAAAATAAAGACTTTTTCTTTACAAATCTTAAAAAAGATGAAGGTTTGTCTGATGTTATTAATTGGATTGAGAAAAATTGTCTTCTTAAAGGCTTAGAGTGAGCTTATTAAAAATAACACTTGAAAATAACCATTTAAAAGAGCATTACCAACAAGGTATGCAAAGGTTAATTCAAGTTCCAACTAGATTTGGAGAAGATAGCGAAAATGAAGATTTTTTTGCTTATCTTAGCACTTTAGGTGGTGGTTTTGTAAATCAAGATAATTACGCTCAAAGCTTTAAATTAGTTAATTCTAAGGCTACTTTAAGTTCTCAATCAAATCAAAAAATATATAAAGGCACTTCTAGTTTAAAAACAAATATAGAACTTGATAATAATTCTATTTTAGTTTTTCATAATGATGCTAATATTTTTTATCAGAATTCAAATTTTTCAAGCAAAACTACTATTTTTATGAATGATAATTCAAGATTATTTTATTTAGATGGTGGATTTTTAGGTTATGCAAATTCGCAATTTAAAGCAAAATTATCTTTAAGAATATTTATCAATAATAAATTAAGCATTAATGATATATTTTATTATAACTCTAATAGTAGTTTAAATTCTCTTTATAATCATAACTATTTTTATACATTGATTATAAAAGGCGATGTGGAATTTAAAACAATTCATAATGAGAATTTAAAAGCTCATTCAAGTATTATTAATAATACTAATATTATTAGAATTTCATCAGATGATAATGATTTAGCTATGAAATATATTAATGATATTAAAAGCAATTTTTTGCATAAAGGAGGTATGAAGTTAATCTTAGCAAGACAATAAAAATATAATAATTTTATAAAACTAATTTTGTAAAGGAGAAATTATGACATTAACAAAAAAAGAGCAAGAAAAACTCTTATTAAGCTATGCAGCAGTAGTTGCTAGAAAGCGTTTAGACAATGGTCTTAAGTTAAATTGCCCTGAAGCAATTGCTATTATAAGTGATTATGTAATGGAAGGTGCAAGAGCAGGTAAGAGCGTAAGCGACCTTATGAACGAAGGTAAAAATGTTTTACGCAAAGACCAAGTTATGGAAGGTGTTGCTGATATAGTAAATGAAGTTCAAATTGAAGCTACTTTCAAAGATGGAACTAAATTAGTAACTATCCATAATCCAATTAACTAAGGAGGAATTATGAAATTAGGTGAAATAATTTATGCACAAGGTGATATAGTTTGCAACGAAGGTCGTGAAAGTATAGAAATTGAAGTTGTAAATACAGGAGATAGACCAGTTCAAGTAGGTTCTCATTATCATTTTTATGAAACAAATAAACTTTTAGAATTTGATAGAGAAAAAGCTCGTGGAAAGCGTTTAGATATTATTAGTGGAACTGCAGTTCGTTTTGAACCAGGTATGAAAAAAAGTGTTAAGTTAATTGATTTAGCAGGTAGTCGTGAAGTTTGGGGACAAAATTGCAAAATCAATGGTAAATTAGATAAATAAGGAGCAATAATGTTTAAAATAACTAGAGCAGAATACGCATCTCATTTTGGACCAACTACTGGTGATAGTATAAGATTAGCTGATACAAATCTTTTTGCTAGAGTTGAAAAAGACTATACAAAATATGGCGAAGAGTGCAAATTCGGTGGTGGAAAAACTCTTCGTGATGGTATGGGTCAAAACTCAAGATTTTTAGATAAAGATGTAGTTGATTTAGTAATTACAAATGCACTTATAATTGATTATACAGGTATTTATAAAGCAGATATAGGTATTAAAAATGGGAAAATCCACGCAATTGGTAAAGGTGGAAACCCTGATATTACTGATGATATTGACTTTGTAACTGGAGTTGGCACTGAAGCACTTGCAGGAGAAGGTCTTATAGTTACAGCAGGTGGGATTGATACTCATATACATTTTATAAATCCTGAACAAGTTGATGAAGCTTTAAGCAATGGTATTACTACTTTATTTGGTGGTGGAACAGGTCCAAACGATGGTTCTAAGGCTACAACTTGCACCCCTGGTATATTTAATATAAAAAGAATGCTTCAAGGCACTGATGATTTACCTATTAATATAGGTCTTTATGCTAAAGGTCATGGTTCTAATGTAGAAGTGAATTTAGAACAACTTCGTGCAGGTGCAGCAGGACTTAAAATTCACGAAGACTGGGGAACTACAAAAAGTGCTATTGATAACGCATTAAAAGCTGCAGAGATTGCTGATGTATCAGTAGGTATTCACACAGATACATTAAATGAATATGGTTGCGTAGAAGATACAAAAGCAGCAATTAATGGTAGAACCATTCATACATTCCATACAGAAGGTGCTGGTGGTGGCCATGCTCCTGATATTATTAAATTAGCAGGCGAGCCAAATATTTTACCAGCTTCAACAAACCCAACAATGCCATTTACGGTTAATACTATTGAAGAGCATTTAGATATGTTAATGGTTTGCCATCACTTAAGCAAAAATGTTAAAGAAGATGTTGCTTTTGCTGATAGTAGAATTAGAAAAGAAACAATTGGTGCTGAAGATGTATTACACGATATGGGTGTAATCTCAATTATGAGTAGTGATTCTCAAGCTATGGGAAGAATTGGTGAAGTTGTAAGTAGAACTTGGCAAACAGCTCATAAGATGAAAATCCAGCGTGGAGCATTAGGTAATGATAGTGAATATTCTGATAATGAGCGTATTAAAAGATATATTGCAAAATATACAATAAATCCAGCAATAGCAGCAGGAATTTCTACTTATGTAGGTAGTGTTGAAGTTGGTAAAATTGCTGATTTAGTATTATGGGATCCAAAATCATTTGGAACTAAACCTAAATTAATAATTAAAGGTGGATTTTGCTTACATTCAGTAATGGGAGATAGTAACGCATCAATTCCAACTCCACAACCAGTAATGCATAGAAAAATGTTTGGTGCTTTAGGTGTTGCATTACACGAAACTTGCTATAGTTTTATGTGCAAAATGGCAGTAGATGCAAATGTTGCTAAAGAATACGGAATTAAAAAACAAGTATTACCAATACAAGGTGCAGCTAGTGCTAAAAAATCTGATATGAAACTAAACAATGCAACTCCAAAAATTGAAGTTGACCCACAAACTTATGTAGTAACGGTTGATGGAGAAGTTGCATATAGCGAACCAGCTACAGAATTACCACTAACTCAAAGATATTATTTATTTTAGGAGAAAAAATGATAGTAAAAACCATACTAGGCAATATAAAAGATTATGATACTAAAGGCAAAATGATAGATAATGTAAAAGTTTCGCCTGATGATAGATTAAAACACATACTTCGCTTAACAAGTGATAGTGGAGTAGAAATTGGCATAAGCCTAGATAATGGTCATTTTCATAATGGCGATGTTTTAGGCGAAGATGATAAGAGAGTTTTTGTAATAGAATGTTTGCCACAGAGTGTAATTTTGATTAAGCCAAAAGATATGATGCAAATGGGTTTTGTAGCTCATTCAATAGGCAATAGACATATGCCTGCTGTTTTTGAAGATGG
This sequence comes from Campylobacter sp. 2018MI01, assembly GCF_018501205.1. NCBI lineage: Bacteria > Pseudomonadati > Campylobacterota > Epsilonproteobacteria > Campylobacterales > Campylobacteraceae > Campylobacter > Campylobacter sp. 2018MI01. The sequence continues at coordinate 12,436 of NZ_JAHCZE010000003.1, forward strand.
TTTTATGATAGTTGAAGATGATTATTTAATAATTGAGTGGCTAGAAGAAAATCAAGTAAGCTATGAAAAAACGCAAAAAGTTTTGCGTCATGCTTTAAAACACGCGAGTCATCATCACTAATGTTAGGGCAGTTTTTATTTGATAGTGCCTTTGCAAATGGTGCTTATTCACATAGTTTTGGTTTAGAAAGCTATATTTCTTGGGGCGTTGTAAAAGACGCTTCAAGCTTTCAAAAATGGTTAGAAAGTTATATGCTAGATGTATTTGCTACTAGCGATGGTGCTATTTATGCTATTGCTTGTGGTTTAAAGGGTAAAAAATTAAGTTTATTAAAATTAGCAAAAGTAGCTAATTCATCAATGGCTAGTGCTGAATGCAAGGCTGCAGGTATTAGTATGGCAAGAGCTACTTTAAAAAATACAGAATTTATGCACGATGAATATGCAAGTTGGTATTATAAGGCTTGTGAGAACGATGAATTTTGCAATCCTGCTATTGCTTTTAGTGTTTTGGGGCAAAATATGGCTGTTGAATACGCATATTCAAGTATAAAAACACTAACTCAAAATGCAACTCGTGCTATACCATTATCTTATAAAAAATCAAGCGAGTTATTACATATTAATTTAGATTTAGCTAAACGCTCTGCTGATAAATCAATGCAAATTGCTAAAAGTTTTATAGAAAAAGGATTTTTTAGTTTGCAATTATTAGATGAAAATGATTTAAATAAATATCATTTGTTTTCTACTCATCACGAATTAGATTTAGGAATGTTAGCTCACGAAAAACTTGATTTTAGATTGTTTATGAGTTAAATCATTAGAATTTGAAAATATAAAAAAGGTAATAAATTAATAATTTATACCTTTTTTAATCTATTAAAATAATTTTTGTAATTCTTCTTCGCTTAATTTTTTAGAATTATATTTGATTAAATAAATATCATCTTTTTTATTAATATCTATAACAAATTCGCTTTCTTTTAAAGGAGCTTTATTAGATTTATAAGTCTTAAAATCATTAGGATTATCCATAGTTTTTAGGATAAAAAACCAAATAGCACAAACAAAAGCAATCAGCATTAAAAACTCATTTTCCAAATCAGCGTGCATAAAAATCCCACATAAAAATGCTCCTAAAAATGAGCCAAAATATCCGCAAGAATTTGAAAATCCTAATACTAAACCTTTTTGTCTAGCTTTGCAAATCTTAGAAATTGAGCTTTGCATAATAGGCTCGTGCAGACAAAATGCAATAAAATATAAAACAACAGCTAAGAAAAATAAATAATAACTAGAGCTTAAAAATATTAAATATGATAGGAAAAATAATGCAACTCCGCTTAATAATATAGTCTTACTTTTGCCTTTTGACTCGCCAACAACTCCACCAACTCCCATAGCCAAAAAGCCAAAAAACATAGCCACGCTATAAATAATCCATAAATTATCACTATTTTTATGAAAAATATTTACATAAGCTAAAGGAATTAGCATAAAGGTGCTTGAGCTTAGCATTTTTTGTAAAAAGCAAGTTAGATAAAGTTTGTTTAGATTTGCACTTATGAATGCTTCTTTAAAAGGGATTTTTTCTTGTTTTATAATTTCTTTTTCTTTAGGTAAAAAGGCTAATAATACAATACACAAAACGCTTAAAATCGCACTTATATAAAATAAAGCCCCAAGCCCTAAAAAACTAGCAATAACAGAACCTAAAACAATAGCTACAACAAAGCTAAGTCCAATAGCTCCACCCATTAACGCCATTGCTTTTGCTCTATCTTTTTCGCTAGTTAAATCAGCAATCATAGCAGTAGCAACCCCGCCAATTGCTCCCATACCTTGTAAAACCCTACCAACAAGCATTGTATAAATATCACTTGCACTTGCACAAATTAAACAACCTATTATAAAGATTATTAATCCCATAAGCATAGTTTTTTTACGACCGATTTTATCACTTAATGCTCCAAAAGGCACACTAAAAATCATTTGAAAAATTGCGTAAATTCCAACAATAAGTCCAGCCAATACATCATTAGCTCCGTTTAACTTATGCGAATACAAGCTAATCACAGGTAAAACAATAAAAAGCCCAAAAAATCTTGAAGCAATAATAAAACTTAAAATCAAGGTATTTTTATTCATAATCTATCCTTTTTGATAAAAGATTATTTTACTCCTAAATTTATTTACCGCCAATTTAACTAGAAGAATTTTCATATTTTAAATTCTAAAAATCTTCAAATTTTTCTTATAATTTACAAAAAATTTATGCTAAACTAAGAAAAATTTTATATATCTTGGGAGCTTTATTTGAAAATTATTGTATTACTTTTATTTAATTTGCTAATTTTTGCAGATGAATTAAAGTTCGGTATTGTATATGCTTATCAAGATAAAAATTATTCTAAACAAATAAATGATTGTTTATTAAATCCATCTTTAGGTAATGTTAATGGTTATAATGGATTTTTAGGAGATTATTTAAAATTATGTTCTAGCTTAGGAATAAAAACAGAAAATAAAAATGATAAAATTGTATATTGTCTAAATAACGATAAAAAGCTCAACGGGGGGGGTATTTAGATATAATCAATGCTAAAGCAAATCCAAATACATTAGAATTTTATTCATCAAGTGCTGATGATAATTCTTATAAGAGCTTAATTAATTCTAATCAAGATAGTTTTTCATTTATAGTAGAAAATAAAAATAATATTAAAACATATATAGAAGAGCTTTATAAATTGTATTCAGTGGATACTACCGGTAGAATTAAAATAGAATATAAAAAGACTTTAAATGATGCTGTTTATTATCTAATTGACCAAAGTCCTATAAAAACTACAAATAATGAAGATAATAAATTAATTAACGACTTTTATAACTACATAATAGCAAATCCAAGTGTTAATATGACTAGTGATTGGGAAGACAGATTTAAGCAAATAAGAAATATGCAAGCTAAAAATTCTCATATTTTTTATAGTGATATTTTTAAGGAAAAGGCATTTTTAAAGAATTTAAGAGCTGCATATAATGAATACTCATCATATCCTTTACCTAGACAAAATGAAGGTAAGTGCTATATTTTTGATATTTTTGCTTATGATACAAGTAATTTAGGTAAGAATGTAATTAGGTCTAGTAATTTTAAATATTCTCATCAAAATAGTAAGTATTATTCAAGTGATTTGATTACAAATTATAGTATTCATAAAAGCTCTCTTGTTAGAAAGGGTATATATGAATCAACATTCGCAGGAGAAGAAGTTAAATTTAGTATTAATTTAAGAGCTTTAAATGCGATAGCTAAAGGCGAAATTAAATTAAGTTTTTATCCAGACGCTAGTAATTTAGAAATTAAAAATGAAAAAATCTATTTAAAGGATAGAAATAAAGCTTTATTAAAAAGAGAAGCTGACGCTAAATATTATATGAGTGGTAGCAAACAATCAAAATGCCAATTAAATCTAGTAGAAAATACTAAAGAATTGGTTTTTAATTTAGGCAATTGTTTAATTAATCAAAAAAATATTGAAATTACAGAAAGAATTAGGGGTTTTGAAAGACCTATATTTCAAGAAAGTGGTAAAAGTATAATCAAAGGTTCTGTTGGTATTCCTTTAGTAAATGATTATCAAAATATATATACTTTATATACCAATAATAATGAAAAAGTAATTATAAATAATGCTAAAAACTCTAATGCAAAAAAGGCAAAATTAGTAAATACTATGCTAGAAAATGAAGAATATTTCATAGGGCTTAGCAATAAATATTCAAATATTAGTAGAGTTTATATTGACTTTTTGCCTAATTCTAATTTTGAAATTCTTAATGTCTATAATGCAAATTCTAAAATAGATAAAATCACTGAAGGTGCGTGTGCTGGTAAGTATTTATTAAATGATGAATTAATCCTTAGGATAAAGACAAATCAAGCAATCAAACAAACAAGTATTAAATATAATCAGTATTTTGAAAAGACTAATCAAAACAATGAATTAGTATGCGAACAAATGATAAATGATAATTATAACTATACTTTTGCTAGCAATGATTTTGCTATTAGACCTAAAGAATTTAGTTTAGGCATTTCATCGTTAAATCAAGAAGCATTTCAAAATACTTTAAATAGTTTTGTATCAAGAGAATTGAAAAATTATTCAAATCTAGCAATTGGAATAGCTAATTTAGTGATTAGTTATGATAATACTACTAAAAAATTTGCCTTATTAAATAATGAAAATAATAAAATTACAATTTTTGCTAACGACAATCGTGTAAGAAATAAAGAAAAATATGGAGTAGCTTTTATAAATAATGGTAAGTTTGATTTAAATATTAATTTTCCTTTAGCTACTGATGGTTTAATAGAATTAGCAGAAACTAATTTTACAAAACATGACCAAGAATTAGATATTTGTATTCAAGATGAATTTGATTTAGATAGTGCAAATACTTTAAAAAATGGAAAAATTTCTTGTTTTATACCTATTAAAAAAGCCTTAAATATTGAGTTTTTATCACAAACAAAAGCTATTAAAAACGAATATATAACTTGCAAAAAAGATATGCAAAAATGCAAACTTAATCAAGACAATTCAATAGGTATTAAAAATATAGCTTATGATAAACTTATGCTAGGAGATAATGCGGGCTTGGTTTATAATCTTTATTTGTTAAGTTCAAATTCTAATAACAAATTTGTTCCAACAAAATTTAAAAATGATATAAATTTAATGATAGATGTAGGCAATTTAAATGGTTTAGTAGTAAATGAAGGCAATTTAAAAACCTTACACATTAGCAAAAACGATTTAAATCAAGCATTTAAATTGGCTTTTAATAATTTAGGAGAAAATACAAGATTATCTAATCTAAACGAATACTTGCAAGATGAGGCAAGTTATAAAAATACTACGCAATTTACTTTCAAAAAGGACAAGCCAAGACCTTTACAAAAGGTTACAATCAGTGTCTATGTAGATGGTAAAGATGAGTTTAATATAACTTATAATAATGTTTATGATATAGCTTATACAGGCTTAATGTTTAAAGATATTAATACTACTAATCAAGCTTTAGAATTTAAAAAAGATTATGATTTTGGGTATTATGATGAGGTAGATGGGAAATTAAGTTTTATTAAAGATAATATTATTTTAGATGATTTATTGTCTAAAATTGACTTTATACCAACCTATAACAGCACTCAATTTATTAATAATAGTTTTCATAATATTTCAAATTCTTCATACACAAAAGATACTATAAAATTTGTTCCTAAAGCAGGATTTGAATATCTTTCAAATACTAAAAATACCTTTACAATAGAGTTTAAATAATATTAAGCCCCTTTAATATGGGGCTTATTTTTCTACGCAAAATAAAGCCCAACTTAATTCTTGTTTGATTAAATCTTTATCATTTTCATATAGATTTTTTAGTTTTTCAATTTGAATATCATTTAGTTTTTTGTAAGAAAACTCAACGCTTTTTTGTAAATCTTCATAAGTTTTATAATAATTTTGATTTTTTATAGTGATTTTATTTAAAGTGAAAAAATACCCAAGCTCATTTAAAATATTTGCAGCGTAAATATAATTAGGCGTTGCAATTATGTCTAAATCAAGGGCATTTATGATTTTTTCGTGTATGTAAGAATTGTCAATTTTATATGTAAAATATAGCCTTTTTTTAGTGCAGTTTAAAAGAATTTGCAATGCTTTTGCTAGGTCATTAACATCTAAACACCTACTAGCAAACACCAAATCCCAACTACCATCTAAATCATCATAAGAGCCTTGAATTATCCTTGCATTAGGGCAATTTATCTTAGCAAACTCAAGCATTTTAGGAGAAAAATCACATAAAGTAATATTGTTTATTAAAGAGTGCTTGGCTAAAAAAGCACTCCCACAAGCAAAATCAAGCAAACTATCACACCCACTAAAATCAACTTGCTTTAAAAATTCTCTCACATAAGCTTCGTGTTTTGCGTAATCATTAAAACTTTGAGCTTTTTTATCCCACTCACTTGCGTCCTTACTCTTAAAATCACTCAAATTCTTTTGCTCAATATAAAGATTTTTAAATGATATTTTAGAAAGATTGTTTGCTTTTAGCATAAATTCTCCTTAAAAACTTGGAATTAATATATCTTTAAACTTAGTATTTAAAAACTCTCTCATTTTTTCACTTCTCATAGCCTTAAGCAAAGCTTTAGTTTTAGGGCTATTTAAATCATTGGCTCTAACAGCTAAAACGCTAGCATAATCACTATCGCTACTTTCGTGCAATATAGAATCCTTAATAGGATTTAGTCCTGCTAGTAGGGCGTAATTTGTATTAATTATCGCCAAATCACATTCATTAAGTGTTCTTGTTAGTTGTGGAGCTTCTATTTCTTTTATTGTAAGTTTTAATGGATTATCTTTAATATCTAATACTGATTTTGTGCTAGATTTTGCATCTTCATTAAAGCTTATTATATTATTTAAGGCTAGTAAATCTAAAGCTCTAGCACCATTAATAGGGTCGCTTGGTATATAAACTAAGGCATTTTTAGGCAAATCTTTAATATCTTTAATAGTATTTGAATACGCTGCCATTGGACCTAGAAATATTTTTCCTGCACTAACTAGATTTGTCCCTCTTTCTTCGTTAAAGCTTTCTAAAAATTGTCTAATTTGAGTAAAATTCGCATCTAATTCTTTATCATTTAGAGCATAATTTGGGACTATGTAATTATCAAATTCTATGATTTCTAGTTTGTATCCTTGATTTTCAACCAAGTCTTTTACATTTTCTAAAATCATAGCAGTTGGATATGGAGTTACTCCGATTTTGATTAATTTTTCATCAGCATTTAAGCTTAATAAACATAAAAATATTAATAATTTTTTCATTTGTTTTCCTTTAATTTTTAAGGTGCTTACCGCACAACAATTAAAGAAAATGTTTTTACATTTTCTTTCTAGCCCACGCTTGCTTTTTATTCATTTTTGCGTCTAGCTAGAAAGTTTAGCTAGACGCTAACGCATCTGCATCATTTATAATCCTTTTTAATTTTTTAAAGCTAATCTTAATTATAAATATTAAATAAAATAATAAAAATACTTATATTTTTTATAAGTTGTGTAAAAAAGTAACAAAATATTAAGGAATGATTTTTGCTTTTTTAAATAAATATTTAAAGGAGAGCAAATGAGAATAGAAAGTATTTCAATTTTTGATGAAGCCAAACTTCAAAAAGCTCAAAAGGCTGCAGGTGTATCATTTTCATCTATTTTTGCAAGTGAATTTGCAAGGGTAAATCCTAAGCTAGAAACTCAAGCTAAGTATTCGCTAGATAAAGACATAATAGACGCTTCAAATATCTTTATAGATAGGTTTAATAATTCAAGATTTAAGGTATTTGATAATACTCACGATTTAACTAAGCTAAATTCTAATATATCTTGGCAAGGAGATTTAACAAAAGCTAAGATTTACAATGCTACCGAGTTTGGTTATAGCGTTGATAGTAGTGGCTTTTTAGGAGCTGATTTTAACAAAGCTGCAGGCTTGCCAAATGATTTTAAAATCCATTCAAGCACACTAAAAGAAATCTCAAGACAAAATAACCTAATGACTATGCCACAAGTTGGGATTTTTAATAATATTTATGAAAATATTGATTACGCAGACACTATCAAACACCAGTTTAGATTATACGAGCAAATTGTAGGAAATGTAGCCGAGTTTAGCAAAGATGATATTGCTAATATGCCAAATTATGTTGATTTGGTTGGACTTAAAATCAATAATGGCTATACATTTGATTATTCACACGCAAATGTTGGCAATAAGTATTATGAGAATAAGGAAAATGCTTTACAAATAGGCTTTAAGTTTGATTATGATTTAAGCGTAAATAATAGCAGAAAGCTTAATTTTGATTTAAGTCCTTATATAAAAGATGGTGAGATTTCTAATGCAGGATTATTTGTAAGTTTTCTAGGTGGCACACAAGGGCTTAAGGTAAGCGATAGTGGGGCAACTAAGATTAAAGATGAATATAAAGAAAGAATGATTATAGAAGATGCACTAAGTAAGCTTAATCCAAATGAAGGCATAGATATTTCAAAGCTAGAATTCTTAACAGGACTTAGCAAGGAAAAAATCCAAGATTATTTAGATAAGTTTGAAGATGAGAAAAAATTAAAAGAAAAGGTAAGAGAGTTAAGCCAGAGCCTAGCAGTAGATGCTTTATTGAACAATAATTATTCAAATGATTTTAGGGCTAATGCTAAGGATTTTTATAAAAGAGTTCAGATATAAATTAAATATCTATTAATATTTTTTTAAACCTACCGATATAGAAAAATAACGGGGGTTTAAAATGCAAATAACAAATAACAATTATATAAATTATCAAACAAATATTAAAAATCAAATTCCAACCACTCAAACTCCTAAAGATAATTTAAAAGAACAAATCGCAAATATTTTAAAAGACGCCCCACAAGATGAATGGGGTACATATGATCCAAATGCTGTGCTTAGTAAAATAGGAGCTTATGAAAAAGGCAGTAAGATTTATGAAGCCTTAGAAAACGAAATGTTAAAAGGAATAATTACTTACGAAAAAGACCCAAATGAAGAAATATTAAGCACAAAAGATTCTCTTAAAGTAAATAAGTGTGATCCTGCTTGGGTTGTATCACTTAAGCTAGAAGTTCAACCTTTGTTTAAATTTGAAAACAATTCAATATATCAAAGAGCTTTTTATCAAAATAACGATGATTCAAAAGAGCTTTTAGAATTTTTAAAAGAAAATCCCATAGACAAACTATCTTTAAGTGATAAAAAGTTTAAAAAATCATTTGAAGATAATGATAATAGATTAGAAATGTTGTTTGCAAATGAAGAAATCAGCATAGAAGACTTTAAAAAAGAATATTTAAAATTAAAAGATTTTTATGATGAGAATAAGTTAAAAGAAGAAAAAGAAGAACAAACTAAAGAAAAACCTTACGAAGCCATAGAAGTAAAAGGCACAAGCACTCGTGAAAATATGGAAGAGATTTTAAGTAAGATTGACCCACGCAAAGTAAAAGATGAAAGAGATTTATTAGCTATTTTAATGGCATATAAAAATGGCGAGAATTTATATGATAAAAGAGTTTAAAATAAAGGAATAATTATGAAAATAAATTCTTATTCAACATATCAAATAACTAATATAAGCAAAAAAGAAACAAATAACGAGATTAAAAAAGTAGATAATAAAGCAGATGATAAAAAGGTAGGAGTTGTTTTAGGATACGGAGTTGATAAAGATGGCTTTTTTACAAGTGATTTTAACAAAGCTGCAGGAATTCCTGAAGATTTTAAAATACATAGTGATACAATGCTTTCCCTTGTAGAAAAAAATAACCAAGCAAACCCACCGATATACAAAATGCGTCATAACATAGATATAGTAAAAAGTGCAAGTAGTGCTTATAAAGTTTTAAAAGGAGTTTTAGGCGATGAGTTTTTAAACTCAAAGGATTTTTTTAGCTCTGATGAGCTTTGGAAAACTTCACATTTTTTTGAAATGGATAAAAGAAGCTTAACTATTACAAAGACTTTTGATAAATTAGAAGATTATCAAGACTATGTAAAAATGACAGATTATTGTAGGCTTGATTCAAAATATAGAGCTACTAATTATTTATCTGGCTTGTTTGAAAAAGATGATATTTTTTTTAAAAAAGAACCACCTATAAATAATTATGATGCGTGGTTAGATAGTATATGTAGTTTTATCTACGACCCACATAAAGAAAACTACCAAAATGAGCAAGGCGAGTATAGCAAAGGCGGACTTTTAGCTGCTGTTTTATATAACAATTACATTTTAGTAGAAGGTGAAAAAACTAATTATGCTAAGCAAATGGGACATGACTACAGCGACCCATTTGACCCGTATCGCACAGATGATGATTGGGGTATGATAAAGCCAAACAATACAAAACGCTATGAGATAGGTAAAGAAGATGAGTGGCAAAAGCTAATGCAAAAATTATTATATGAAATGCTAAGTGGTAAAAACCTAAAAGCTCCTAAAGATATAGATAATTACGAAACATTTGAAGAGTTTTTACAAGCAGCTTTACAATACAGCCAAAAAAATATAAGTTTATTTGATATAAAAGTTTAAATTTCTATTTCAAATTCTATTAATTTTAAAGGAATTTAAAATTATGAATTATTTAAAAATATTACGAAAAGTAACAAATATTAATAATATTTTTAATATTAAGTTTTATTTAAAATTAGTTAAAGTATTATGAGATTTTATTTTAAAACAAAGGAGAGATAATGTTTAAGAAAACATTAAAAGTTTTATCTTTAGTTGCCGTTTTAGGCTTAAGTGCTAATGCTAATGATTTATTAGCAGATATTAGCAAAGGTGCTATAAGTGATAATTCATTAGGTGTTAAAGTTTTAAATACTGAAGAGATGAATAAAGTTCATGGCGGGTATGTTTTTAGATATGTAGGAACTGCTATTAATAATTCATTTATGTTACAAACAATTTTTAAGGTAGAGTATGATTATAATGAAAAGATGCTTGAAGCTATTTCAGGATATAATACTGATTTTAGTTCAGGTAGTAGCCCTACAATTTTTCAAAAAAATGCTTATAGTGATTCGTTAAAGGGTGTATTGCCAAACGAAGTGGTTGGAATAGCATTTACTCAGACAAAAACACCACAATTATTTGGAAGAGCCTATAGTTATAGTTTAAATGCAAGAGCTGTTGATTTTACAACTGGTAAAGCTAGAGGCATAATTAATTCTTGGGTAGAAAGTGCTGTAAAAAATTTACAAGCAAAAAATTATATTTATACAGAAACAGCTAGAAGGCATGGTAATTTTGCATTAGGGTTCTAATAGAACCCTACCTAAAGGAATAATTATGAAAATAAATTCTTATTCAACATATCAAATAACTAATATAAGCAAAAAAGAAACAAATAACGAGATTAAAAAAGTAGACAATAAAGCAGATGATAAAAAGGTAGGTGAAGTATTAGGATACGGAGTTGATAAAGATGGCTTTTTTACAAGTGATTTTAATAAAGCCGCAGGTATTCCGGATAATTATAAAATCCACAGCGATACTTTAAAAAATCTAGTAGATAGAAATAACAATTCTTTAAGAGCATATAGAAAGTATTATGAAATTGATATAGCAAAAACTGTTAATAACGCTTATACACTTTTTAGCCAAGTTGTAAGTGAAGATTTTTTAAACTCTAAAGAATTTTTTAATACCGAAGATATAAAGCAATTTCCACAAGGTTATGTTATCAAAAAAGGAACTTTTGAAGTGACAAAAATATTGCAAAGTCCATATGAGTTTTCAAATGTTAATTTTGATAAAAAAACTGAAGATGTTGGTGGTATGTTTTTTCATTATAGAAATGAAGATAGAACTAAGCCAAATACCACTGTTTTTCGTAGTAAGGAAATATTAGAAGAAGATAAATTATATATAAGCAATTTTGACCCTGCTGAGAATAGATATAAAAACGAAAAGGGAGAATTTACAAGAGGCGGGCTTCTTATGGGATTTTTATCAAGCGATATAAGAGCAGTTATAGAAGCAGAGACTACTTATGATGGTAAATTTAGCGGTTATGATAGAAATATCAGTAGGCAAGATTTTCATGCATTTGATATGGCACTTGGAGCACAGCTTATTAGTAGGGGTGAAAATGGCTTTACAAGTGCTGAAGTTGAGCGTATGCCAAGATGGCTAAAAGATTATGTTAAATTTAATAGATTTGATAAGAGTTTAAAAGAAAGAAGTGCTTTTTCTTCTTACGATACATATTCAAAATTAATGTTTAGTCCTATAAAAGATGGTGATTTTGAGGGGAAAAATATCACAAGTGCCTTAGCTGGAAATAATAATCTTGTCTTAACTCCAGAGCAAATCAAAGCAGAAAGGGAAACTTTAGAAAAATTTATGAAAAAGATAAGAGAATTAATGGGTATAGAAAAACCTAGTAAAGAATCTAATATAATGAGTTTTGAAGATTTATTAAAATTAGCTTTTAGTTTTAGCCAAAAAAATATAAGTTTATTTGATATAAAAGTTTAAATTCCTATTTCAAATTCCATTAATTTTAAAGGAATTTAAAATTATGAATTATTTAAAAATATTACGAAAAGTAACAAATATTAATAATATTTTTAATATTAAGTTTTATTTAAAATTAGTTAAAGTATTATGAGATTTTATTTTAAAACAAAGGAGAGATAATGTTTAAGAAAACATTAAAAGTTTTATCTTTAGTTGCCGTTTTAGGCTTAAGTGCTAATGCTAATGATTTATTAGCAGATATTAGCAAAGGTGCTATAAGTGATAATTCATTAGGTGTTAAAGTTTTAAATACTGAAGAAATGAATAAGGTTCGTGGCGGGTATGTTTTAACCGATATATACACATATGGTGGTATGGCATTTGTGTTGGCTATCCCACATACATCAAATGAGTTAGGCGCTAGATTTAATAGTGATGGTTTATTGATAAAAAATAGTATAGGGCTTTGTCCTTTAGGGCAAACTCAATGTTACGCGAATCCTAGTACTAGAGAGCATATTGATAGAAATTACGGCAGACTTGTAGATTATATTAGCGCATTAGGCGGCAGAACTATAACAGGTCATGTTTTATTATACGGTATAAAAAATACAAATGTGGGTAATGGAGTGATGGCACCAGTTACTCATGTATATGCTGTAGAAAAAGAGTATTTAAATCTTTCAAATGCTAGTACAGTTCGAGAATTAATATATATGCTTAATCGTTGGTTTGACCATGAAGCTACGAATAGTTTTCAATTAGAATATAATCAAGTATTAAGAGAAATAAAACAAGCAGTAGGAGCAGATTTGCTAAGAATGGCAAGATAAGGATTTATTATGATGGTTAATGGAGTAAATAATTTTTCAAATACTTATGCAAATACGCTTAATAATAAAAACTCACAAAATAAAGCAAATGATGGGGCTAGTTTAGAATATCTTAAACTAGCTCAAGAAAAGTTAGAAAACGATCCGACCTATAAACCATTATATGACAATAATTTAGGTCTTCGTGATAAGCTAACTTATGGTATGTATGGAGCGTTAGACCCTGATGTTGTAAAGCATATAAGGTTGGAATTGGAGAAATCTCCAGACATTGATCCAGAAGAATTAGTAAAAACTCTAAATAAACTTTTTAAAAATTTAGATAAATTAACTTCAGATAGCATAAATGATGAAGAAAAAAATAAATTAATGAAAAGTATTTTTTCTAATACAGACGAAGATTTGCAAATATCACAATCTAAAGAAGAAATTAAACAAGAAGAAAAAGAAGAACAAACTAAAGAAAAACCTTACGAAGCCATAGAAGTAAAAGGCACTAGCACTCGTGAAAGTATGGAAGAAATACTTAGCAAACTTGATATTCAAAATATCAAAGATGAAAGAGATTTATTGGCTATATTTTTAGCCTATAAAAATGGCGAGAATTTATATGATAAAAGGGTTTGAAATTTTATATTTTAAATTGAAAGGAAGAGTTTGAAAAAGTTATTTTTTATAGCATTTACTTTAAGCTTTTTATTTGGCTCTGATGCTATTACTATTGATAGTCTTTTTAAAAGACAAATCGGACTTAGAAGCATTACAAGTCTTAGTTTAATCACTAGCGGGAATGCTAATATCTACACAAGTTATCCAAGTCTAATAATAGGAGGCGATCCTGTGATTTGGACTGATAATAAAAGGCTTAGTTTGAATGAAACTTTGATATATTCATTTAATAACAAGCTTGATTTTATAACTTCAATTGGCGCTAATGCTACTAGAAATGAATATAGTAATTTTTTTACGGGTAAGCCTATGAGTGAAACTCATTATTCATTTGAAAGCTTGTGGCTTGGGTTTAATTATAGATTTGATAGTTTTAGTGATAAAATACTTAGTTTTTCTTATCAAGCAGGATTATTACAAAGAGAAAAAGCACTTGATACAAATAAAAGTTTTTATTTTAAATCACATTCAGCTAAGCTAAACTTAAAAGGATATAGCGACCCTGCTATTTGGGGTATTTATATGGGATTTACATATAATGATACTAGGACTTTTGATAAACTAGCGATAAATTATGGAAATTCTTATAATTTTGGTGCAAATCTTAGTATAGTATTAAGCCCTAAAATTACGCTTGATTTAGAAGCTTCACAGAGTTTTCAAGCAGCTCAAAAAATCAATGGTGTAAAATATACAAATCTAAGAAGTATCCCAACATATAGTGTAGGCTCAACTTATAGTATAAATGATGATACAAGTATCAGTTTTAATGCTAGTTTTGGTGGTGGTTCAGCTGCTCCTGATAGTGTGTTTGGTATTAGCTTATGGCAAAAATTCTAATAATCTTTATAACTATAACTTGTCTTAATGCCGAGTTTGCAGTGAAGTCTTATAGACAAATCAAAAATAACTCCGTAGTAAGACAAAGTTATGAAGAATCTTGTGGGGCAAGTAGTATAGCGACATTACTAAATCTAACAAATATCAAGCGTTTTAGTGAAAAAGATATTTTAGAAGTTTTAGATAAAAATACTAATATGCTAAGTTTTAATGAATTAAATAATGCGTTAAATAAATTGGGTTTTAATGCAAAAGCTTATAAATTAAATCGTAATATATTTGAAAAAATATTCGTGCCTTTTATAGTAAAGATTGAAAATGACCCGAGATTTCCACATTTTGTAGTGGTAAATAATATTAATGGGGATTTTGTGAAAGTATATGACCCAAGCTTTGGCGAATATCTAAGCTCTAAAAAAGAATTTTATAGCGTATGGGATAAAGATGGTTTAGGTGGATACGCTCTAATAATTAAGCCAAATATTACAAAAGAACTAAAGCCAAATTTACCACGCCCAAGTCAAATAAAAGAAATTTAAATAAGTTTTATATTTTTAAAGTTTTTGTTAATTTTGCTGATATAGATGATAAAGGAGATGATTATGAAAATAACGGCTAATTCTTATATAACATATCCAACAACTAAAATTAGTAAAAAAAATGATAACCTAGATATTCAAGCCAATAAACCTTATTATGAAGATGGAAAGGCTAGTTTAGAATATCTTAAACTAGCCCAGCAAAAGCTAGAAAACGATCCGACTTACAATCCAATAAATGATAGAAATTTAAATCTTGGAGAAAAGGCAAGTTATTGTGTGTTTGGAGCATTAGACCCTGATTTAGTAGAAGAAATAAGCAAAGAATTTATGAAAAATTGGGTAGAAATTGATAAAAAAGAGCTTGATAGAACGCTAAACTCACTAAATATGCCATCTTTAGGTTTGCCTAAAGAATTACTTTTAGGTTATATAGATAGTAATAAAATGCCAAGCGTTGAAGAATTACAAGCTAGAGTTAAAGAAAAAGAAAATTTAAGAAATAATGCAATAAATACTAAAGAAGAAATTAAACAAGAAGAAAAAGAAGAACAAACTGAAGATAAAACACCATTCGAAGCCATAGAAGTAAAAGGCACTAGCACTCGTGAAAGTATGGAAGATATTTTAAGCAAAATTAATATTCAAAATATTAAAGATGAAAGAGATTTATTAGCTATATTTTTAGCCTATAAAAATGGCGAGAATTTATATGATAAAAGGGTTTAGTTAAAATGACAATCATAAATAACAATCAGAGTATTTTGGATTTAAGGCAAATATTTTTAAGAGATGAGATAAGGACTGAAACTAATAAAGATTTAAATTCTAAGCCAGTAAGCTCTGATGATTTAAAAGGCATTTCTAATTTATATAATCATGATAATTGGGGTAAGAGTTTTAGTGGGGTTAGTAAGAATGGCGAAGTTACTATTTATGGCAAACTATTAGGGCTTGATGATAAAAGTAGTTTAAATGAATTAAGCGAACTTTTAAGCTTTATTATGACTAATTCAAATTCAATAAACGGGCAAATCGCCTTAAATGATGAGCTAGAAAGCTTATTAAATAGTGATTTAAGCATAGAAGAATTTAAACCTAGATGGCTTTTAGCAATTACTAAGGATTTAGCAGCAAAAGAGCTAGATACTAAAGAGATTAAAAGAGAACCGATTGAAGTAAAGAGTGATTTAAATGTGTATAAAGAAAACTTAGCAAACTTGGTAAAATCTCTAAGAGAGCAAAAAGATAGCTATGATGCTTATGTTTTATCTATGCTAGAAACCGAGTTTATAAACAAAAGGACATAAATGCAAATTAACCCATCTTTAAATCAAATAAATCTCATTAATACAAATAATAAAGATTTAAAAAAGATAGATTTAAGCAAAGAGCTTAGCCAAATTGCTAAGCCTAATGATATGTTTGATTTGTTTTTACAAGTTCAAAATGATTATAAGACAGATAGTATTTATCAAAGAGCTTTTGCAAAGCATTCTGATATAGAGATTAAAAAAGATTTGCAAAGCTTTTTGCAAGCAAATCCTATAAATAGTAGTAGTGGTAGCTTTACATATTATGATGATTTAAGATTTAATTTTAGCGATGATGAAAGGCTTTTTAGATTATTTGCAGATGAAAAAATAAGCATAGATGATTTTAAAAAAGAATATCTAAAAATAAAAGCTGAATATGAAGAAGAAAAGCCTAGAGAAAAAATAGAAGTAAAAGGCACTAGCACTCGTGAAAGTATGGAAGATATTTTAAGCAAACTTGATATTCAAAATATCAAAGATGAAAGAGATTTATTAGCTATTTTAATGGCGTATAAAGATAGTAAGAATTTGTATGATAAAAGAATTTGAATAAATCAAATTTCTTCGTTTGTTTTGTAATTAATAACAAAAGATATTTTCATATTGTGTGCTTGTTTTGGGATTTTGTTTTTGACTTTTCTTATTGTTTGTTTTGTTTGCTGCAAAAACATTTCGTGAGAACTTTCTATAATATTTATAGTAAGCTCATCATTTTTTATCATAAAATTACCTACTACTTTGCCTTTAATATTTAGCATTTTTGCTCTTTTTGGGTATTTTTTATATTTGTTTAAAAGCTCATTTATAAACAAGGCTAAAGCTTTATCATTTAAACCATTGCTGGAATTATTGTTTAGACTATTTGCGTTGGCTTTTCCTTCAATATTTGCTCCATAATTTTGATTAATTTCTTGCTTTTCTTCTTGTTTTACAACTTGTTTTACTTCAGGCTTTATAACTTGTTTTACTTTTTTTATTTCGCTTTGTTTTTTTAATTCTTCTTTAGGTTTGATTTTTTTCTTTATACCTTCTTTAATCTCTTGTTTTACTTCAGCTTTAACTTCTTCAAGCTTTTCTTCAACTAACTCTTCTTTAGGGCTATCTTGTATAAAGCTAAAATTACTAGCACTTAAGTTTATACTTGTTTGATTTTTTAATTTATTCTCATCTTTTACATGTATTATAGAAACGGCAAAAACTTGAGCTAAAAATATCAAAACAGAAATTACAATTATTTTCATTATTTAAGCCTTGTAAGTATTGTGTAATTATTAAAATTATTATTTTTTAATTCATAAATTACTTTTATAAAATCTTTAAAATACAATTCTTCATCACAAATTATGTTTAATTTCTCATCTTTATTAATTTTGCTTACCAAATCATTTAAACTAATTAAATCATCGTTTATTCTTAATTCAAATTCCTTTGAAATTATTAAAATATTTGCTTTGGTTTCAGCATTTTGTTCGCTTTTACTAAGTGGTGGGGTTACATCAATTGCTTTATATTTTACAAAACTTTGTACGCTAAGTGATATTATGATAATTACTAGCATTACATCAATTAATGGGATTATGTTTAAGGTAGGTTTATTCATTTTGTAACAAGATTATTTAATTTTTTATATTTTACAATCAGCTTTGCATTGTATCTATCAAAAATATTAAATATGACTAAAGCAAGTATTGCAACAATAAGCCCACCCGCAGTAGCTTTTAAAGCACCACTTAATGCACTTATTATCTTACCAGTATCATCAATATTGTTAAAACCCATCATTATGCCAAAAACAGTTCCCAATAGCCCTATATAAGGTGCGTTTTGGGCTATGATTGAAAGAATTATTAGATTTTTGCTAATTCCTATTTCAAATTCTTCTAAACTTTTATAATTTTCATATTTGAAAACACAATAAAACACAATTCTTTCAATCAAAACCGCAATACATAAAGCATTCATTACACCTAATATAATAAAAACTATAAAATCTATTTCATTTTCTAGCACTAAATTTGGCATTAAAATTTCGCTCCTACTTCAAAATAAAACGACCTACCTTGCATCATAGAATATTCGTTATTCGCTCTTTTTGTATTAAAAACATTTCCTATATCAATACTTGCGTAATAATTTACTTTTTTGAATTGATTTTCATATTTAAGTTTTAAATCATATAAAATGCTAGAGTTTTGATGAGCTATCTCATAAGCCTTCAATTTAGTAGTATCATTTATTATAAAATCATAAGCTCTTTCATAATCATATCCAGCTTCATAGTGAATAAAATTTGATAATGTAAAATTATTAAAATTATGCGTTGTAGTAAGTCTAATAGCCCAAGGTTTAGCAAAGCTTAGATTTGGTTTATCTTCTATTTTTATGACTTTTCCATCCCACATAATATTTTCTTTATCATAGCTTCTTCCGTTTTTATCAGGTCTTATATTGCTATCAAGTAAGCTAAAAAGGTCTGTTGTATAATCTTGCATATTCTTTTTATGAATAGCATAATTAGCTATTAAAGCAAAGTTATTTTTAACACCAAAAATATCTATTTCATTTGCATTGCTAATACTTAAACTAAAATTATGATTTTTTGATTTTCCTATATTTGCGTAATATGTTTTTTCTATTCCATCGCTTTCAATTATGCCTAATCTTTTTGATTTAGCTGTCATTATTAAGTCTTTTGAATTTCTAAAAATATATTTAAAATCGTAACTAATATTAGAAAATTTTTGATGATACAAAAACGCAATCTCATCATCATAAGGAGTTTTTAATTTATTTTGGCTCATTTTAGGGCTTTTAAAATCAGCTTTTAAGCTCCATTTTTCTTGAGCTGTTGTTCTTGTATAAGTTTGATTTGATGAAGAAATGAGCGAGTTTAAAACATAAGCATAAGGCATTCTTCCATAATATCTTGCATAACCTAAACTTACTTTGCTATCTTCATTAAACTCATAATCAGCTTTAATTCTAGGAGCAAAATTAAAATTCTTATACAAATCATCATAATTTGCTCTAGCACCAAATCTTAAAGTAAAAGCATCTAAGCTAAACTCATCTTCTAAATAAAATGCAAGATTATTTGATTTTACTACATGTTTTGTTCCATCATATTTAATCAAACTAGATAAGAATTGCCCTGCATTATTAAATGAATCATCTTTTAAACACGCAATATCATTTGCTAAACACTCACCACTTAAAGTTTTAGGAGTTGCATAAATTGCACCATTTTCATCAATTTGATGGCTTACTTTTGTATTGCTAAGAATAAAACCTGAATTTAAAGTATGATGATCTAAATAATATTTAAAATCAAAATCTAAGCTTAAATTATCTTGCAATCTATCAACAGCAGTAGTTGATCCAACTCTTGCTATACTAGAATTGCTCCAATTATTTATATTTGAACTCTTCCAAATTTGCATAATGCTAGTATCAGAATCTCTATTGTAATTTAATTTAGAATAAGATAAGTTTGAATCTATTGCATAATTATCGTTTTCATAAAATAAATTGATTTTTGATACGATATTTTTTTGAGTAATTGAGTAATGTCCGTTTAAATTATCGCTTGTATTGTATTCTTGTTTGCTAGGTGCATAAATTATGCTTGGAGTTAGGATTATTCCATTATCTGCAATATAATTAAGTTTTAATAAAAAGTTTTGGCTTATATTTTTAATATCATAAGAATTCTCATCAAGTGCTTTGCTAGGCTTTGTAATAACACTTCTTAAGTCTGAAAAATCAAACAAAACTCCAAATTTTTCATTAAAAGTATTTGAAAATCCAAAATTTGTATTATATTTTTTCCATTTTTTTGAACTTGTATTGCTTAAATCATTTTCATAAGTTGTTATTCTAGCAAGGCATGAAATATCATTTTCATCGCAATCAGGATATAAAGTCTTAGTTAAATTACTTGAAGTAAAACCAAAATTAACATAAGAACTTAAATCCTTGCTAGGATTTTTGCTCTTACTATCTACTACACCGCCTGTAAATTCTCCGTATTTAGCAGGGATAAAACTATCAAATACTTCTACACTATCAAGAATATTAGTATTTAAGAATACGCCTTGAGATGGTGTTTCAAACTGCCCTTTGTCATCTAATGCAGTGCTTGAACCCGCTGGGTCAATGTCATTTGTAATGCTTATTCCATCAAGGGTAAAATTATTTTGATAAAAAAGACTTCCGTTTATACTTATTTTATCAGGCACAATATTTGCACCATTAAAGCTTGAATTATTGCTTACATCAAAGCTTACATTTGGATTGTATTTTAAAATAGAGCTTATGTCTTTATTATTGCTTGCAAAATTTTTTAAAAATTTATTTGAATAAATAGTACTTTTTTGATTAATAATCAAACTAGCACTTTCACCAATTACATCAATACTGCCAACATTAATTTCTGCTAAAGCACAAGAGCAAATAATAAAACATTGAAAAACTTTCTTCATAAAATCCCCAAAATAATAATCATTATTAGATTGTAATATAATGAAAATTAAAATCACTTTAAATTAAAATTTATTTTTATCATAAAGTTCTTTTAAATCTTTTGCTCTAATTATTATGCTTGATTTTTTTATATTGTTAAAATTTGCATTAATTAATACAAGCTCAATCTTATCACTAATCTTAAAAATACTAAAATCTCTGCAATATTTAGCATTGCATTTAGTGTTAATTGCTATTTCAAATTCATCATAATCACTTATATAATAATCATCAAGATTTACCTTGTTTTCTTTGATTAACTCATATTTAAATAATAATTCTTGTTTTAAATCTTCGTAATTTTTATTAAGTTCGTATTTTATTTGCTTTAAAATATCATCTTTAAAAATAAGCCATAAAAAATAATTATTTTCATCAATATTACAAGCTAGACTTCTAAGACTTTTATAAGCTTTTTTATCACCAAACATTTTCTTAAAAATTTCGCCTTTTTTTGTGTTTGGCAAGAAAGATGAGCGCAGATTGCATGTGTAAGGTCTGCTTTTTCCATATTCATAATTAAAATAACTATCAACTTCGCTAGAATTAAACTCATTTATTTTAATACCAAAATCATAGGAACTTAAACTTACAAAAAAACTTGATATTAATAATAATTTTTTCATTTCTTATCCTTAATTCTTTCGTAATTATTACAAGATGTAAAATTTCTTAAATCACAAGCTTTTTTATAAAATTTTAAAGCATTTTCTAAATTATTTTGTTTTTCATAAATATTTGCACTCATCATACAAGCTAGGTTGTAATTTAGCTCGCAAGCTTTTAAGAAGTATTTTAAAGCAAGTTTTAAATCATTTAAATTATATTTTTTAAAATACGCAAAATAGCCTATCTGATAGCAAGACGCGGCTAAATCTAAATCACAAGCTTTACTATGATTTAGCAAAACATAATCATCATTTATAGGCAAATAATATTGATATAAATTTGCAAGCTCATAGCAAGAATTTGCGTATTTTTTATCACAATTTTTCTCATAATAATTTATTGCTTTAAGAAAATCTTGCTTCGTTTTAGCTAAAGAGTATTTATAAATATTTCCTAGATTATGACAACTTTGCAAATAGCCTAAATCACAAGCTTTATTTGCTAATTCTTTTGCTAATTGTGTATTTTTCTTAGCACCATTAAAATAAATCATACTTAGGCGATGACAAGCTAAGGCAACATCTTTTTCACAAGATAGTGCTAATAATTTTTTAGCTCTTTTAATATCACTATTTATTAAGCTAATTGCTAGATTTGTGCAAGATGAATAATCATTTTCTTTACATTTGTTCGCTAAATCACTAGCTATTGCATAAACACAAAAAAACAAAATAAAAAGTTTTCTCATAATCTTTCCTTTTTTATTGATTATAATTATTAATATTTAATATTATTAAATAATTATTAATATCATTATAAAAATTACTAAAAGGAGCTTGTATGAAAAAATTAATATTTTTAGGATTTGCACTTAGTTTTGCAATTTCTAATGAGCTCAGTTTTAGACAAATTAGAGAAGATATTTTTAATATAGATGATAAAACTCTAATCGCTTATGCTAAAAAAATAAGACTAAAAGCAATCCCTAGCAATGCTTATGAATTAGAAGAGCTAATTAAAAATACAAGCCCTGATTATGAAATATATCCAACTACAACTAAAAGAATTGAATTAGGCAAAAAGCTTTATTTTGACCCAAGACTTTCAAGAAGCGGGCTAATATCGTGCAATACTTGTCATAATTTAGGCTTAGGTGGAGTTGATGGCATAGCAGCTAGTACAGGACACAAATGGCAAGCAAATCCACATCATCTAAACGCTCCAAGCGTTTATAATGCAGTGTTTAACCCGAATCAATTTTGGGACGGCAGAGCAAATCATCTAAAAGAACAAGCAAAAGGACCTATCCAAGCTAATGTAGAAATGGCAGAAGATAGCCAAATCGTAGTAGAAAAAATCAAAAGTATTCCTGAATATGTAAATGAGTTTAAAGACGCTTTTTCAAATGATATTAATATTGATTTTGACTTAATTGCAACAACTATTGGCATATTTGAGCGAACTTTGATAACTCCTTCAAGATATGATGAGTTTTTAGAAGGCAATGTAAATGCTTTAAGTTTTGATGAAAAACAAGGGCTTAGAACATTTATTAATAAAGGTTGTGTTTTATGCCATTACGGGATAAATGTTGGCGGAGCATTTAGGGGTTTTGGCTTTGTTAGGTATCAATATGTAAATTATGGAGATTTTAACGGAAATGAAAACAATAGAGTAAAAGTTCCTACCTTAAGAAATGTAGCAAGAACAGCCCCATATTTTCATAATGGCAGTATTTGGAGCTTAACTGAAGCAGTTGAATCTATGGGAAGAATTCAGCTTGGAATTGAACTAAGCGAGCAAGAAATCAAAAATATAATAAGCTTTTTAAAATCACTTAGTGGCAAACTACCACAGATAGTTTATCCAGAACTCCCACCTTCAAGTGATGAAACAATACGCCCTAAGCTTGATTATTGAAATTAAAAAATAATACAAATTACTATTGGTAAAATTTAAATTAAGTTTGAAATATAGTAAGATGTAAATAGAATTCTAATTTGAATTTTTAATTTATATTTAGATTTTAATAATTAGTATTAAATTCATATTAGCTTAAGTTAATTTGGTAATAATTATCGTTTTTCAAAGGAGAACGAATGAAAACTAAATTATCTTTATTATTATTTGCAAGCTTAGTTTATGCAAATGATTTAAATGTAGGTGAAATTAGCGTAGAAAATAGACAAAATCTAGCTAATGGGGGGGGGTATTCAAAATACTCAAGTTATAAAATATATAATTTTCAAAACACAAATTCAAGTAAAAAAATAGATGAGGTTGTAAAGCAAAATTCTAATATATTTTCTAACTCAACTGATAATATATCTACAAATCAAGCAGAAATCAGCCCAAAGGATTTTAGCATAAACGCAGCACCGTTTTATCAAAACGCATTTTTAGTAAATGGGATGAGTTTTGATAATGCGATTGATCCAGCAGGTAATCAAAACATAAACGCAGCATCACTATGGAGAGCACCTGTTATGGGAGCTCAAGGCAGCGTGATTAATACAAATATTTTAAAAAGTATAAAAGTTTTAGATAGTAATGTTAGTGCAAAATACGGCAATTTTGAAGGTGGGGTAATAGATACTAAACTAAAAGACCCAATTAAAACATTTGGAGCTAGAATATCTACTAGCTATACAGATGGCAACCTTAATAAAATCATAATAGATGAAGAAAACAAAGCTTCTTATGCAACAAAAAGTGGCAAAAACCTAAATAATAATTTCGTAAAACAAAATCAAAATATTTATTTAGAAAGTCGTTTTAGCGATGATTATGGGATTTTGTTTGATTATTCAAGAACAACTTCAATGATAAAAATGCCAACAAAAAGAGAAGTTTTAGCGCAAGGATATTTTTATCCTAATCAAAGTAGAAGAAATGAAAACTTTTTATTAAAAGGCTTTATTGCTTTAGATAATCATATAATTAGGCCTAGCATTATCTATGCACCTAGCATTTATAAGGGCTTTTTAGAAGGTGTGATTGATTCTAATTTAGAAGCTAAATTTGGCGGGATAATTTCAAATATTGAGCTTTTTAGCGAATTTGATAGCTTTAATATCACTCAAAATTTAGGCTACAGCATTCAAGATAGTGCAAGGTATTTTGATAAAAATATGAAATTTGGCTTTTTTACAAACAAAGTTGCAAATTGGGGCATTGGAACTTACTCTATGAAAGGTGGTTATGGAGATATAAGGGAACGAACAAAGGAGTTAAATTATAAGCTTGATTTTGAAAGCGATGTAAAAGAGTTTAAAGATACAGAGCATACTTTTTATGCAGGACTTGAGCTAAGTCATAAAAAAGCTTCTTATGAGACCTTAAAACACTTAGCAGAATACTATAATCCCGCTATTTTACCTAATGATGTGGTTTGTAAGGATGGTGATGTATTTTGCCTAATGGGTGATGCTGTGGATAGGAAAGGCAATGCAGGAGCAGGGCAATATCTAAAAAACGCAACTTTTACTCCGGAATTTAAAACAGGAATTAGCGCAACTAATTTTGATTTATATTTAGAAGATGATATTCAATACAAAAGATTTAATCTAAGATTAGGTGCAAGGGGAAGCTATGATGGTATTATTAAAAAGTTTAATATAGCTCCTAGAATTACAAGTGAGTTTGATTTATTAGGTGATGAGAGCAATTTCTTTGGAACTGGTTTTAATAGATATTATGGTAAGAATTTCTTCGCATATAAGCTATATGATAAGATTTATTCTTATACACAATTTCTAAGTAGAACCGATTATAATGAAGAGTTTAAGCAAACTGGCGGTAAGAAAAATATGTATAATTTTAACGAGTTAAAACGCTCATTTAATGATGAGTTTAGCGTATTTTATAGGGGCGAGTTTAAAAACACAAAGCTTAGTTTAAAATACTTAAAAAGATTAGGCAAAAATCAAGTGGTTTTAAGCGATAAAGAAACTTTAGGCTTAGCCAATATTGATGATGAAAATTTATCAAAAAATTATAAAGTTTATACTAATTTAGGCACTTCAAAAGCTGATATTATAAGCCTAGATATAGCAAACGCTAAAAGCATTGAAATCTTTAATACCTTAAATGATTTTAGCCTAAGTGCAAGCTATACAAAGAAAAAATCAGATTTTAAAGATTATAAAAGCGATGAGTGGGATAGAAATAATCAAGTTAAATATAATGGCGAAATAATAGCTCAAAAAGACCTTCCGATAATTGATTATTATGATAAATACAAAATCACCTTTTTATATAATTTAAATATTCCTGATTATGGTTTAGGATTTACAAATTTATTTACATTTACACCTAGCAAAAAGGCTTTAATTTCTAGCTATAATAGAGCTGAACGCATTAGAGAATATGAGTTAATTAAGCTAAATAATCACTTCACTTGGGATATGAATATAGCTTATAAATATAAAATGAAAAAAGATATTGAGTTTTTTGCAAATGTAAATATTGAAAATTTATTAAATACAAAAAATAAAATAAACGCAAGCAAAAAAGACGATAAGCTAATATATGATTATGCAAGTGGAAGAAGCATAATGATAGAAGTTGGGCTAAACTATTAATCTTTAACTCTAGTTAATGGCGTATAAAGATAGTAAGAATTTGTATGATAAAAGAATTTGAATAAATCAAATTCTTTTTATTTTTAAAATATAAATCCACCACCTTGAACCGGTGTTATATCTTTTACATCTTTTCCATTTGCATCATTACTTGTAGAGTTGTTGCTAATATTTTTAAATCTACAAATATCGCCTTTATTTGCATTACCTTCTAGTATTTTTGCATAGCTTGTTTTAACATTTGCATTAGTTACTTGCACTAAAGCACTAAAAATTTCTTCGTAGCCGTTTAGCTCTTTTGTGTAACTATCATAGATTTTATCGCCTTTTTTATAGCATTCTAGTTGTGTATTTATAGGTAGGCTTTGAGTAAAAACTGCTTGATTATTGCTGATTTTTTCTATTTTTGGTGGATAAATAGCAGCTTGAGTGTTTAATACAATAGTGCTTGCAATATCGTTTAAAATACTATCATAATCTTTAGATTTTATATCAAGGTTTATGCTATCAGCAAATCTTATTTGTCTAGTTGCAAATGTAATAACTTGATAATTTATACTAACACTTACTTTAGAACTACTACCACTGCCAATAATTGAGTAATTTTTATTAGTTGTATTAACATCGCTTATAGTGTAAAGCAATATATAATCAGTGCCTAGATTTTGACCTAATTTTAAAGCTTCATCTTTATTTGCGTCATTTAAAATTATATCTCTTTCAATAGCTAATGCTTCTCCTTCTTGTCTATCCAATAAATCAAATTTACGAGTTTTGTGGATATTGCTTTCTATTTTAAACCTTAAATCTCTTGTTATTTGTTCGCTATCTCTTCCTAATAAAGAAAAGTTATTCGGGCTTAGAGCAGGTGCTACGATGATTTTTCTTCTATCGTTTTTCATTCCGGCTAGTTCGTATTTTTTTGAAACTGCTGTTTTTTGAATACTTACGACTACTCTAAATCCATCTTCTGTTTTTGTATTTTCTATAACTTCAAAAGAGCTAAAGCGACCATTTGTTGCTTTGCTAATTTGTTGGTTAAAGTGTTTATAAATCTCATTTTCATCACCACTTTTTATCGCACTAATTTGAGCTTCTTGTCTAGTTTTAACATAAGCTCCGTTTAATTTCAAAACAGCTTCTGCTAAAGCATTATCTACTGCTTGCTCGTATGTAATGCCATAGCCTTCTCCGGTAGCAGTTTTTGTGCTAGTTGTAGTTACTACTTTAGCATTTAGGCTTACTAAAAATAAGCCTAAAAAAACAATTAATATCTTTTTCATAATTTAATCCTAGAAATCATCAACATCAATATTTTTAGAGCGAATTACTTTTGCATTACCACTTGATGGAATTTCGCTTGTTTTTGAGCCTAATGTTTTTTTATCTAAATCACCTTTGATTTCTTTTCTTTCTTGCTTTGCTTGTTCTATGCTTGTAGGTGAATAATACATAATAACCCCAGCAACTCCGTGTGTATCAAATTGCTTAGTCCATTTATCAGCAACTTCAACACCTACTAGGCTCATTTGTGCTTCAGAGCTAAAAAATTCTTCTAAATCAGAATAGCTATCTGATCTAGTTTCTTTACCACCAGTTGCACTTTCATTTGCACCTTTTTTAATTAAAGTTGTATAGGCTTTTTGAACTGTATCAGTAGTTTTATCTGCATTTGTATAAGTATAAATAGATGATTTTACAAAAGTAGCTAAAGTTTTTTCTGCTAATATTTGAGCTACTGAGTAACTTGAACTTTTATATTCATTAGTCATTCCATCCTCAATCTTATAAGTATCCATTCCAAAAGCTAAAAGTGATGGTTGGCAAGCTTCGTTGTAAAAGAATTTTAAACCTAATTTATTTATTTTATTATCACTTGAGCCTAAAGCATTCACTACTGCATCAGCACTTTTACATTGTTCTTCATTGTTTGTAGCATTTGCTTTATAGCCACCTGCTAAAGCTCTTGCTAATTCTCTTGACTTAGGTGATGTATATGCTACTATTCCTAGTTCTGTTTCACCATTATCACTAACTACTATAAAGTTTTCATAAGGAATTAATCCTGATATTTCTTCACGAGCTACTTTATACATTTCTTCTTTAAAAGTATTGCTATATAGCACTTCTTCTGCACGAAGTCTTAATTCTTCATCAATTTGTGGTTTTGTCAAATCAATCTTATCATCACTGCCGAAAAATTTATTCATTAAGCCATCTAAGAAACCTTCTTTTTCATTTTTTGCTTCTTCTAGTCTTCTTTGACGCTCTATTTCTTTATTTAGTCTTTCTTCTACTAATTCTGCTGGCATTTTACTATGATCATTCTTTTTAGCAATTTCTTTTGCAACTAAGTTTCCTGCCATTTTCATTGCTAAATTAGATTTAATTTTTAAAAATGCTTCATTATACTTTGCACTTAAAAAATCATAATATTGTGGGTCGTTTGGATGCTTTGGAATTGATATTGTTTCTATATAAACTTTAGCATTTGGATTTTTTGCTAAAAGCTCACTTTTTGCACATTTTATTAATGTTTCTATATCATTTCCCGGATTTTCGCAAGTATTTGCAAAAACAACTGAACTTAATGCCAAAGATAAAACTATTTTTTTTACCATGCTACACTCCTATTTGAACCAAGTTTATTAATTTTTATTTCATCTTCCCAAATTGCTAAGCCATTATCAAGATTTGTAACCGTCATTTGGAAATAATAATCAACTCTTTGAGAATCACTAAAAGTTCCTTTAATTCTAGTATTTCTTTGAATTATTTTACCGCTTAAAGACCTATTTGCACTTAATATTGTGCCTTTTTTAGCGATTGTTTTTTGATTAAATTCGTCATTATCTCTTAATTCTCTTGTAGCGTGGGTCATATTATCCTCAGCCCCATTAGCTCCAATTGCTGTTGTTACATAAACACGACCAGAATTAAGTAAAGCAATTCTTATTTTTTTAGTAAGAATATCTGTATCAAAATGTTGCATTGTATCATTAGTAATCCTACTCATTACAAGAATATGGCGTTCGTTTGGATTTGAAGTAGCAAAAACAGGGCTTGCTAACATAGAATTAATCAAATCTCTTGCCGCATTTTGTAAATCTATATCATCAATACCTAGTGAAACAGGCTGATTTTTGCCATTATTTACTTCATCAACGACATAACTTGGTGCAGCTGCACAAGCTCCTAAACTTAGTGCTAAAGCTAGTGTGTAGTATTTTTTCATTTTGTCTCCTTAATTAAATTTGTTAATTTTTATTTTGTAATTATGTGCGTTTGCTGGAGCACCTAATTTTATATATTTTGTTTCTTTTGGTTGTAGTGTTAGCTCTTTTTTAGCTAAACCTAAATTATCAACATGCATACCATTATCATAAAACCAATCTTGTGAGTATTTAAGATTTAGTTCATTATTGCTTATATTAGTAAGTTCAATACTAATTATTAGGTTATTAAAATCATTATTGCTTCTTTCTTCGCATTTTAGAATTTTATTTAAATCTTCATCTAAATAGCTTACATTAAAGCATTGATTGTTTTTGATTACATTTGCATTGTTAGCACACGAACATAAAAATACAGCAAAAGCTGTTAAGATATATTTTTTCATTTTTTTACCTTTCTTCAAATATTGTTATATATTCAGTTCCTATTGTAGGAATTTTTACAAGTATTACATAATGTTTATTTATATCTAATTCTTGTGAAAATAGTGTTTGAGAATTTGGACTTGCAATATTTATGCTTCCACTATTTGCAATTCTAATTGCTTGATAGTTTTTAGGTAAACCTATAAAGTATCTAATATCAGAATGGTTTAATAAATTATTTACCAAATCAACACCTAAACCAGAATATAAATTCTCTTTATTAGCTTTTACACTAATCATTGTTTTAGTAATCGCTCTTAAAAAAGACTTAGATATTCTAGGTATTAATGTAGCTTTGTATTCAGCGCCTATTATTTTATCCATATCACTTAGAAGTCTTGTTTTTTGATTATTCGCTACTATAAATGGATAAGCATCGCTACTATCTCCTAAAATTGCTATTGAAAACACTAAACTACTAACGGCTAATTGATTAGTATAAACAGAGTATTTTTCATTTCCAAAAGGAATTTTATAATCTATATCATTATCGTTTTTCTTAATAAAAACAATAGGCAATGATAGATTAAATTCTTTTAAAGATTTAGATTTACCATTTTCATAAATTACCCAAATATATTTATTTGTTTTAGATATTTGCATTCCTTTTTTTACTTTATTTGCTATTCTTTTAGTGTTGAAATTGTTTTTAGCTAATTCATAATCTTGATAAAACAACAAATCATTTTCTTGAGAATAAACTTCTTTTAATAAATCAATAGAATTATTTGACCTACCATCTAAAATATAATAAAGAGCAGAAAAATAGCTAACAAATGGATTAGAATAATTAGCATAAGACTTATAAGCAGGAATTGGGACACTATTATTTATAATGTCTATTACTTCATTACTTTCTCTAGGTTTTTGTTGTAAGTAGTTTAATTCGCTTAAAATATCGCTTTCAAATTCTTCTTTATTTCTTTTTTGTCTATCTAAGGCTCTTTTGATTTCAACTCCAGCTTCATCGTATTCGCCTAAAGCTAGATAACTCATTGATTTGTATGTATTAGTTAGCATTTTTTCATAATATTGACCGCTATAATCAGTTATATTATCATTAAAAAGACCTTCTAAAACTCCTTCTCCAATCTTTAACAATAGATTTTTTTCATCTTTATCTTTATAACCATCTTCAACCAAATCAAATAGCTTAATACTATCTTTATAAGACTTACACAAGAATGCTTGATATCCGTAATAATTGCCGTTGTAAAGTGGGTCTTTAATCTTTTCTAATACATTTTCTTTTGAGTATTTTAGCTCTTTTTTCGTAAGTAATTCGCAGTCTTTAGTATCTAAAGAATATATTTTATTTTTATTTTCTTCTTCGTAGCCTAAAAAGACAGAAGAACAAGCATTTAATACTAATAAAGTAAAAACTAAAACAAAAACTTTTAACAAAACTCTTAACATCGCCGACCCCCCCCCATTTTTAAAAAACGCCATTTTATAAAAACTTAATTAATATATATTAATTTTTTTAAAATTCAATAATTCTTAAATAATAAGAATTATTGTTTATTTTTTATAGCTCTAGTATTTTAATAGGAAGACCCATTTTATTCATTTCATCAAAGAATGGTTTTGCATCAAATTCTTCCATATTAAACACACCTTTTCCGCTCCATTTGCCACTTGCTATTAAATATGTTCCAATTGCAGCAGGAACGCCTGTTGTGTAGCTTACTGCTTGAGCACCAGTTTCAGCGTAGCATTCTTCATGCACGCAAACATTATAAATATATACTTTTTTAGCCTTGCCATCTTTAATACCTTCAATAATACAACCTATGTTTGTCTTGCCTTTAGTCCTTGCACCAAGACTTGCAGGGTCAGGTAAAAGTGTCTTTAAAAACTCAATAGGAATTATCTTCATTCCTTGATGTTCAACTGGCTCAATTCCTAGCATACCTACATTTTTAAGACAATTCATATGTTGAATATAGCTTTGTCCAAAAGTCATAAAAAATCTAATTCTTTTTAAACCTTTTATATTTTTACATAAGCTCTCAAGTTCTTCATGATAAAGTAAATAGCTATCTTTAACCCCAACTTCAGGATAATCGTGTTCAACTTTAATCTCAAGTGGTTTAGTCTCAATCCACTCGCCATTTTCCCAATATCTACCATTTGCACTAACTTCTCTTAAGTTTATTTCAGGGTTAAAATTAGTTGCGAAAGCATAGCCGTGATCTCCTGCATTACAATCCATAATATCAATTGTATGAATTTCATCAAATAAATATTGCTGCGCATACGCACACATAACATTCGTTGCACCTGGGTCAAATCCACTTCCAAGCAGTGCAGGAACACCAGCTTTTAAAAAGTCATTATTTCTAGCCCATTGCTCTTTATATTCAAATTTAGCTAAATCAGGATGTTCGTAATTTGCTGTATCAATGTATGGAATTTTAGTTTGAGAACAAGCGTCCATTAAAGCTAAATCTTGATAAGGTAAAGCCACATTTAATAAAATCGTAGCGTTTATATCTTGTATAAGCTTAACAACTGCATTTGTATCATCAGCATTAATCGTAGCAGTTGCAATCTCAACTTCTAAACGCTCTTTAATAAAACTTGCTATTTCATCACATTTGCTTTTTGTTCTACTTGCAAGCGTGATTTTATCAAAATATTTATATTCAGCTGCTTTATAGGTTGCTACACGGCTAACTCCACCAGCTCCAATTATTAATAAATGTTTCATATTTTCTCCTTTTAGCTTATGATAAAATATTTATGATAATGATTAATCTTTTTATGAGATTATATTAGTCTTATTTTATTTTAGGAGTATATTATGAAAAAATTATTTTTAGCTTTAAGCTTAGCAGGTATTTTAGGTGCTAGTGAATTTGTTCTTGATAAAGTTCATACTAGCGTTGAATTTAGCGTTAAACATATGTTAGTTTCTAATGCTAAGGGTAAATTTAAAAGTTTTGATGCGATGATAGATTTTGATGAAGCTAATAAAACTTTTAAAGTATTTAATGCAAGCGTTGATGTAGCAAGCGTTGATACAAATAGTGAAAAAAGAGACGAGCATTTAAAATCAAGTGATTTTTTAAATGAAAAAGTTAATCCAAAACTTACTTTTGTTATGAGTAAATACGAAAAAGTAAGTGATACACAAGGAAAAATGACAGGGGAATTAAATATAAATGGCGTTAAAAAAGAAGTAACATTTGATGTTGCTATCAATGGTGTTGCTACAATGGGAGATAAAACTAAACTTGGGTTTGACCTAAATCTTGACCTTTTAAGAAAAGATTTTGATGTAGCAAAAGATACAAATGAGGGCTTAGTAGCAAACGAAGTAAAAGTTCAAATTTTTGCTGAAGCTGATAAAAAATAATTAAAATTAAGAATTTGAAATTTTATTTCAAATTCTTATATCAATTAATCTTGTATCGCTTAAATCTTTTTTAAATTCTTTCGTAAAATCTATAAAATCTCCTAGCTTATCATTTGTAATTAATTCTTTTAATTTATCTTCGCTTATTTTTAATTCATTACTTATGTTTTGGATATTAAATTTTTGTAATATTTCTTTTTCGTTATTATCTAAAGATTGTGATTTTTTAAGTTTTGCAATTATATTATTAAGTTTAATTTGTTCTTCTGTTTCTTTATTTAATTCTTCAGTTATATTAGTATTTATTTTTTTGTGTGAAATTGTCATAAAAGGTAGATTATCTAAAAATACTCCATATTGGTAAGCAGTGTCAGAATAATTGTATTTTTCAGCAATTGTTATATAGCCATCAAGATTTTTATCCATACTAATATTCCCATCAAGTATTGTGCTAATATCAGTTGAT
This sequence comes from Campylobacter sp. 2018MI01, assembly GCF_018501205.1. Taxonomy (NCBI): domain Bacteria; kingdom Pseudomonadati; phylum Campylobacterota; class Epsilonproteobacteria; order Campylobacterales; family Campylobacteraceae; genus Campylobacter; species Campylobacter sp. 2018MI01. The sequence goes on from NZ_JAHCZE010000003.1 coordinate 45,968, forward strand.
TGTTTATTATCAACAGTCAAAATACTTGGAACATAACTTGCAACTTTAGTAGCTTGTCCTGAACCATCTTTAGTTGGCTCTATATATAAAGCAAATGCATAGATAGTATAATCAATTTCTTTTTTATCTACTTCTCCATCGTTATTTCTATCGGCTGCTAAAAAATTACTCTTATACGCTACATCGCTAAACCACCCAGCTACAAAACTTGCTACGTCTTTATCTAAAATAATACCTTTGCTAGTATCAATGAAATTATCTTCATTAAAAAATTCTTTTAATCTATTAATATTCTTGTCACTAAGTTTTACTCCGATATTACTTTCATCAAATTTAAAAAATACATTGTAATTTTGCTCTTTATTTGTCTTAATCTCAAAATTATTTTTATTTATATTATCTTTTAAATTGCTAATATCTTTAGTATTTAATTCTTTAGTTTTAACATTATCAGCCCAAGACATTGCTATATTTTTTACTTGCGAGATATCTATTTTCATAAAAATTCCTTAAAATTAATACTTTTAAAATTAATTGGTTTGATTTTAATTAATACTATTATTATTTTATTTAATATTTTGATATATTGTAACTTTTAGTAATAATTAATTAAAAATAAAAATTAAACCTTAATATCAATTAATTTTGTATCGCTTAAATCTTTTTTAAATTCTTTTGTAAAATCTATAAAATCACTTAATTTATCATTTGTAATTAACTCTTCTAATTTATCTTCGCTTATTTTTAAATTAATATTAAAATCTTTTAAGAGTTTCTTTTCATCATTTGTTAGACTTTTTAGGCCTTGATTTTTTAGCTTTGCTAAGGCTGCTAATTTTTTTAATTCTTCTAATTCTTTCTCTTTTAATTTATCTGTATTTGCAATCTTATATAAGCTAATAAAATCATTATTATTTTTATTATTAGATACTTCTATGTTATCTTCAAAATATCCCTTTTCGCCTACATTTAGAAATTCGCCAAATGTAATAATACCATCAAGATTTTTATCATTATTTAAACTAGCATTTAAAGTATAGCTAATATCAGCATAGTATTCATCATTATCTGCTAAAAATTTACTCTCTTCATAGCCTTTTACATAATTAGTGATTATATATTCACCTTTATTATCTCTTCTATATTCAAGCCTTTCAAGTATAAAGTTTAATGTCTTTTTTCCTTCTTTATTGCTTAGCTCCCCATTACCATCAACATCAGCTTCAAGGAATTTTCGTTTATAAGCAATATCACTAAACCACCCAGCTACAAAGCTTGCTGCGTCTTTATCTAAAATAGTGCCTTTACTATTAAAAATGAAATTATCTTCATCAAAAAATTCTTTTAACCTATTGATATTATTTTCACTAAGTTTTATTCCGATATTACTTTCATCAAATTTAAAAAACACATTGTAATCTTGCTCTTTATTTGTCTTAATCTCAAAATTATTTATATTTATTGCATTTTTTATATTGTATAAATCAAAAGAATTTAAAGAATTTGAATTAATTTTATCTTGCCAAGCTATAGGCGTATTTAAATAGTTTCCTAGATAATGTCTCATAAAAAATCCTTTAAAATTATGACTAAATTAGATCTAGCTAATTAATCAAGACATTTTTAAAATCATATAGCTATTTTTTACACTTAAAAAGCAATATTAAAGCACTAATACTTTTTAAAATATGCACTAACATTCGTAATGCAAATTAAGTTAATACATTAAAAAATGATTTGAATTATTATAATTTGATTTTAATTAATACTATTATTATTTTATTTAATATTTTGATATATTGTAACTTTTAGTAACAATTAATTAAAAATAAAAAATTAAACCTTAATATCAATTAATTTTGTATCGCTTAAATCTTTTTTAAATTCTTTCGTAAAATCTATAAAATCATCTAATTTATCGTTTGTAACTAATTCTTCTAATTTATTTTCACTGATTTTAAGATTAAGACTAAAGTCTTTTAAGAGTTTCTTTTCATCATCGCTAAGCACGTCTAAACCTTGATTTTTAAGTTTTGCTAAGGCTGCTAATTTTTTTAATTCTTCTAATTCCTTTTCTTTGAATTTATCTATATTCATAATTTTATAAATATTACCACTATCAATTTTAATTCGCTCATCACTTGATTTACAATCAGCTGTATATTTATGAATTTTATTTTTACCATCAGCTCCTAAATATTCGCCAAATGTTATTATTCCATCAAGGTTTTTATCATCATTTAAACTAATATTTAAAGCCTTGCTAATATCCATACTCTCGCCCTCTGGCAAAGCTACCATACTAGGTAAATATGTGCCTATGATTGCACTTGAGATTATTTCTTCTTCAAGTGTCTTTTCATTTACTACTATTTCGGCTGCTTCACTAAATACCGAAAATGTATATTTAAATTCCTTGCCCGTTAATTCTCCATCGTTATTAATATCAGCTGCTAAGAGATTTTCTCTATAAGCAATATTGCTAAACCATCCAGCTACAAAACTTGCTGCGTCTTTATCTAAAATAGTGCCTTTATTATTAGCAATGAAATTATCGCTATCAAAAAATTCTTTTAATCTATTTAGATTTTTTTCATTTATTTTTACACCGATATTATCACTATCAAATCTAAAAAATACATTGTAATCTTGCTCTTTATTAGTCTTTATCTCAAAAATATTTTTATTTATTTGATAATTTAAATCTTTTAGCTCTTTTTCTGTTAGCTCGTGCTTTTTAACATCAATCCTCCAAGCTATCGGCATATTTTTACTAGCACTTATATCGTGTATCATAAATAATCCTTTAATATTTATTTAAAGGATTATAGTTTATTTAGGATAAATAATTTAATCAGTTTAAATTCCTTAACCTAAGCTTGAGATTTTTTCTATAATTACGCCAAATCCTTGCCTTGCTACAGAGCCTACGACAAAATCACTAATTAAGGCATTTTCTCCACGAATAGTATCATCAGGTATTATATTTGAGATACTAACGCCTGTTCTTTTTGAAATATTTTTAGCAATTAATTTCCCATCAATATAAAAATCACTAGCACCTTCGCCACGCCTAGCACGAGAATGCTCAATTCCTACTGCTTCTTTATGAATTCCTTTTCTAGTTTTTAATATTCCTATTATTTTTTTATCATCTCTTATAACTTTGATTAAATCCTTATCTTTAAGACCTAGTTTTGTTGCTGTATCTTCGTGTAATTCAATGTAGTTTGAATATCTTAAATGAGTTAGTTTTGAACTAGCAGCAACTAAACTTGAATATATATTTGATTTATACGAAAAGGCTTTTAGATTTAACTCATCTAATGTGGTATTGTTTTTAAATCTTTGTTTTACAAAATAAGGAACTCCACTATAATTTTTCCCAGTTAAAGAATCCTTAGTAAGTGCTAAATCTTCGTTATAAATAGCTACTTCTTTTTTGTATGTTTTTGCTAAGGCATTTTTGTTATATGCTTTGTTTTTGCTTTCAAATTTTCCACCCCTTGCCATACAAAATAAAGCTTTTTTATAGTGTTTTGGGCTAATTTCTTTTAATTCTTGAATGAATGGTAAGTCCTTTATCTCATCTTCGTTTATTTCATAATCAAATCCACCATCAAGTGCAACATTTATAAAACTTCTTAAATAATAATCACTCGGCTTATCAAGGTCAAATAAATTACCTTCACTATCGCTAATTGCATTTTTGCCAAATCCTGCTAAGCCTAATTTTTTGCCTAATTCAATTATAAAGCTATCCATACATACGCTTTCATTATTGCTAAATTTAACATTAGGAGAATTTAAAATAGGAAATCTAAAATGACTAGCTTTACTCAAAGCACCACCCCAAGGATTAACAACGCCCCAAGTCTCATACATAACGCTATCAGGAACTATATAATCAGCAAACATACTTGTTTCGTTTATGAATGGGTCAATTGCTATGAATAATGGTATTTTAGAGCTATCTTTTAAAGAATTTTTAACATTATTCATATTACTAGCATAAGCAATATTAGCATTCCAAGAAAGCAATATATCTATTCCGTAAGGATATTTTAATGCTGCATTTGTGATTGCGTCGGTGCAAATTGCATTAGTTAGTGGATACCAAGGTAGTTTTGATGGATAAGGGTTTTCGTTGTTTTTGATTTTGTTTTTATATTCGCTAGTTGCTTCATAAGGTTTTTTAGTTTTATCAACTCTAATTCCACTAGGTTTAATTTTGCCTTTATATTTTGCTAATTCAAATTCTCCTGACAAATCATTATATTTACCCCCACCAGCACTCATTCCACCAATTTTATTTAAATTCCCAAGCAAACCAACTAATTCTAAAATAGCATAAGCTGTATAAAATCCATTAGTTTGCATAGTCCCGCCGTGCAAATCAAATGCTACTTTATTTTTATATTTTTTGATTTTTTCTAATAAATATTCATAATCTTTTTTACTAACGCCACTATTTTGCAACAAATCATCTAAAGAATTTGAATTGACACTTTCTTTTAATTTGATAAAACTTGTTTTAACCTTTATTGCTTCATCATCTAAAGTTATTATTCCATCATAATAAATATTAGCTTTTTTACAATCTTTTGCACTTATTAATCCTTGCTCGTTAATGACCATAATTTCATTATTAATTCTTAAAAATTCTCCTTTTTTATAGTTTTTATAATCATCTTCAACAACTAAATAAGCAGCATTAGAAAAACTTACATTGTTTTCATTTAAATTAGTATAAGATAGATATTCTTCATCATAAATTTTTTGATTTATTACATCTTGTAATAAGGCTAATGCTAAAAACAAATCCCCACCAGGCTTTATAGCAATCCATTTTCCTACGCTAGATGCACTTGAAGTAGAATTTGTAAGTATTGGGGTTATTGTTGCGTATTCTAAATTATTGCTTTTTCTATTTGCTATTTTTAATCCTTGTCTTTTGAAAGGATTTCCAGCTTGAGCAGGAGCACTTGCGAAATTAATCAAAAACTCGCAATTATCAAAATCAGGTTTTAAGTGTGGGTATTTATCAAAATCATTTAAAAAAGCAGCCATTCCAGCTCTCATAGAAAGACCGCAAGTTGCTGTGTGTCCGTGAAAATTAATAGTTCCGAATGATTTTTGAAATCTTTCTTGAAAGAAATTCTTTCTTCCTTCATCGCCTGTTGCGATTATACATAATCCATTTGCTTTCTTTCCAAATTCAGGAGCATTTTCATCTATTAAATCAGTATGATTATAAACTTCTTTAAATCCTTTTACATAGCCTTCATTAAACAAATCTCCACCATTTACTATCTCATCTAAAAATTTATCAGGCTCAATACTTTGCCATTTATTTTCTCCCCTTTTTCCAACTCTTTTTAGTATTTTAGTTACCCTTGCTTTATCATTTAATTTATCAAATACTAAATTACCCCTAGCACAAACACTTGAATGGATTTTGCCTTGATTTGTGAGTAAATAACTATCTTTTATACTAGCATTCATATTAAGCCAAGGGTCGCTTGATAATAAACTATATGGATTGCCAATAACTTTTAAAACCTTATTATCTAATACTTTTACCCTAACACCACAATGAGTAACGCAACCATTACAAACACTTGAATAATACTTGCCGATTTTTGGATTTAGGCTATTTGCATATATGCTATCGTTTGTTTTTGTTTGTGGTTTTATGATTTTTTGTATTGTTTCATTGTAAAAATAAGCCCCTGCTATGCCTGTTATCCCTGATGCTATTAAAAACTTTCTTCTACTCACTTAATTCTCCTTTTATTTGTTTTTCTAATATGCTTACTAAAAGACAAAACAAACTTATGCAAATTAGCCAATTGCCAAATACAGAACCTAAACTATCACTACCTAAGGTTTTTGGTGTGTATGTTAAAAATCCACTCATAATTTTTGGCATAGAATTTCCTGCAAAAACTACATTAAATTTAAAGCTAAAGCTATAAATTATCATAGATAAAAATGCAAGTAATAAAAAGAATTGATTGTTTTTTAATCTTGTAAAAAGATTTATTAAAATAATAAAAATTAAGCAAAACTCAAGTATGAAAATCTCATAAAATCTAGCCATAAATACATATTGATATAGCTCTTTAATTTCTTTATTAAAACCAAGCATAAAGCTAAACCAAAATAATCTTAATAATAAATCACATACTATTAAAGCACTAGCAAGTCTTATAAAGATAAAAAGATTGATTTTATAATTTATAATTTTTGAATATATAAATAAGACTAAAGCACATATTCCAACACCTCCTACACCGCCATTTGCAGCAAATAAAAGTGGTAAAACAGGTGTATTCCAAAAACTAACTCCAACACTTGTTCCTAAAATATATCCAGTGTATAAAGGAATGCAAAAAGATACAATAAGTGTGATTATTCCTAATTTTTTAGTATTTTTATTGTTAATATGATTATATGCTAATAGTATTAGTAAAATAGGGTAGGTTATAAGTAATATAATTCCTATTTTCATAGCTGAAGTTGATAGATTACCCCAGCCATTTAAAAAGATTTCAAAAACTCTGCTAGGTTGCTTTAAATCATCAATTAAATTAAAAGGAATTGCGCATAAACAAACAAAAGAAATTATCATTGAAAATAGGGCGATATTTTTGTAGTTTTTCAATCCAAATACTAAATATAAACTAGCACATAAAAACGCTCCAAAACTAGCTCCTGCTATGAAAAAATCATTCACAACATCTAAAGCCCAAGTTCGCTGAACGCTAAAACCTTCTAAAACCACAGCACTCATTTTATTCTCCATTCTTCTTCTAAAGCCAAATCAAATTCTTTTGAAATATCTTGAAACATTTTATGATTAGGATTGATTTCATTTAATTCATTGTCTAAATTAATATAAAAAACTTGTGGTTTAGTCCCAAAATTTTGCTTTAAAACACTTGTTGGATAATCTTTTAATATTTGTGAAATTTCACTTGAACTATCATTTAAATCGCCAAAAATTCTAGCCCTACCAACACAGGTTTGAACACAAGCTGGTAATTCATTATTATCTATTAAATGCACACAAAAAGTGCATTTATCAGCTACTTTTGTATTTTTATTAATAAATCTTTTATCATAAGGACAGGCATTTACGCAGTAACTACAACCCCAGCATATTTCATTATCTACTAATACTATTCCATCTTCTCTTTTAAAAGTTGCTCCTGTAGGACAAACGCTTACGCAAGGTGGATTTTCGCAATGATTACAAAGTTCTGGCAAAAATGCCTTAAATACTTCATCGCTTTTGCTTAATTCATATTCAGTAACAAATGTTCTAAATTGTTCGTGGGGGACTTGATTTTCATTGATACAAGCAGCAGTGCAAGCTTGACAGCCGATACATTTTCTAAGGTCAATTAGCATTGCATAGCGTTTTTTGCTATCTCCTATATATCTTTTATCTTTTTTATCTATACCATTATTTTTTAGGCTAAAAGCATAACTTGATGAAGCTAATGTGGTTGTAATAAATACTCTTCTATTCATATAAAACCTTTTGATTTAGATTTTAATGAGTATATTTTTTGATTGTATAATTAAAGTTAAAATTTAATAATAAATTAAGGTTTAAATATTATTGCCTAATTTTTGTTTGTTATTATCAATAAGTTTATATATAAATTTTATATAAATTTTTATAAGAATTTAATAACCATTAATATTTTTTTTAAACCTACCGATATAGAAAAATAACGGGGGTTTAAAATGCAAATAACAAATAACAATTATATAAATTATCAAACAAATATTAAAAATAAAATTCCAACCACTCAAACTCCTAAAGATAATCTAAAAGAACAAATCGCAAATATTTTAAAAGACGCCCCACAAGATGAATGGGGCACATATGATCCAAATGCTGTGCTTAGTAAAATAGGAGCTTATGAAAAAGGCAGTAAGATTTATGAAGCCTTAGAAAACGAAATGCTAAAAGGAATAATTACTTACGAAAAAGACCCAAACGAGCAATTACCAAGCAATGAAGAAGTATTTAAATATCAAAAAGGCGATGATGCAAGGCTTAGCGAGTTTAAGCTAAAGGCTCAAGTAGCATTCGGCATTAAAACTAATAGTATTTATCAAAAGGCATATCAAGGCAACGCAAGTGCTGATGAAGTAAAAGATTTAGTTCAATTTTTAAAAGATAATAGTATTGATGGGCTTGATTTAAGTGGTAGATTTTTTAAAATACCCAAAGATTACGCCAATGAGATTATGGAGCTTTTTGCAGATGATAATCTAAAAGTAGATGATTTTAAGCAAAAATATTTAGAGATTAAAGAAAAGATAGAAACTAAAAGAAACAAAGCAAAAGAAATAGATGAAGAACAAACTAAAGAAAAACCTTACGAAGCCATAGAAGTAAAAGGCACTAGCACTCGTGAAAGTATGGAAGAAATACTTAGCAAACTTGATATTCAAAATATCAAAGATGAAAGAGATTTATTAGCTATTTTAATGGCATATAAAGATAGCGAGAATTTATATGATAAAAGAGTTTAAAATAAAGGAATAATTATGAAAATAAATTCTTATTCAACATATCAAATAACTAATATAAGCAAAAAAGAAACAAATAACGAGATTAAAAAAGTAGACAATAAAGCAGATGATAAAAAGGTAGGTGAAGTATTAGGATACGGAATTGATAAAGATGGCTTTTTTACAAGTGATTTTAACAAAGCAGCAGGAATTGCTGATAATTATAAAATCCACAGCGATACTTTAAAAAATCTAGTAGAAAATAACGAAAAATCATATTTGGCACATAGACCATTTTATGAAATTGATATAGCAAAAAGCGTTGGAAATGCTTATAAAGTCTTAAGCCAAGTTGTAAGTGAAGATTTTTTAAACTCTAAAGATTTTTTTAACATCGAAGATATAAAGCAATTTCCACAAGGTTATATTCAAGCAAGAAGTGATGAAATCAAAATCAATAAAATTTTACATTCACCTGATGATTATGAGAATAATCACGGAATGACTTTTCAAAATGAACTTTACCAAACTCATCATCCCTTATTTTATTCTTTTGACAATGATGATAAAACCTTACCAAACACAAATGTTTTTCCACCTGATAATATCAAGCAAGACCCTAGATTTAGTGGATATTTTGGTGATTATGACGAAGCAAGACAAAACTATATAAATGAAAATGGAGAAATATCAAAAGGTGGGCTTTTGATAGGTATATTAAAATCAAACCCAACTTTAATTGAAGGAGAAAGCACATATAAAGGTAAATTAAGTGGTTATGATAGAAAAATTAGCTCGGCTACATTTTTTGCATTTGATAAAGCGTTAGGAATGCAAGTAATGGCAAGGGGAGAAAATGGCTTTATGAGTGCTGAAGTTGAGCGTATGCCAAGATGGCTGAAAGATTATGTCAAATTAAATGCTTATGATAAACCATTAAGCCAAAGAAGTGCTATTTTAGGAAGTGCTAATTATACTAAAACCTTATATAGTCTTAATAGTGGATTTTTTAGTAGTAATAAAAAAGCTGAAGAAAAACAAGCTGATGAATTTATGAGAAAGATAAGAGAGTTAATGGGTTTAGAAAATCCAAATAAAAACATTAGCGAATTAAATTATGATGAGTTTTTAAAACTAGCTTTTAGTTTTAGCCAAAATAAAGTATCTAATATAAGATTGTTTGATATAAAAGTTTAGATTATTTTAGAAATTTTATTGCAAAAGTTATAAGATATTTTGATTTTTGAAAAGATTTTCTTATTTTAAATTCTTAAAACTAAATAGAATTTAAAATAAGAATAAAAAGCGAATTAGGAATAATCCTAATTCAAAATTATTAAAGTTTGCCGCCTTCTACAACAACGCTTTCTTTATCAATATCAGTTCCATAAACAGGTGCTAGAGTTTCATCATAATTTTTGTGGAAGAATTGTTCTTCGCCTAGTTTTACTATCTCATTATTTAGCCATTCTAAAAGCTCTTTATTGCCTTTTTTAACAGCAGGTGCTATTACATCAATATCTCCTAATTCACTAATACCTACTACAAAATCAGGATTGTTTTTAACCCAAGCAAAAAGCAAGGTATTATCGTGTGCTAGTGCAGCACCTCTACCATCTAATAATGCTCCAAAAGTTTCAGTATTTTGGTCGTATTTTGCTAGATTTACTCCGTTTTTATTTTTTGTAAAATACGCATCAGCAGTTGTGCCTTTATTTACGATTAGAGTTTTTCCATCTAGTTCTTTAATGTCTTTAATCTCTGCATTTTTAGGACTTGCAATGCCTAATGAAACTTTCATATAAGGTAATGCAAAATCAACAACTCTTGCTCTTTCAGGTGTTTTTGTAAAATTAGCTAAAATAATGTCAACTTTATCAGATTGTAAAAACTCAACCCTACTAGCAGCCTCAACAGGAACTAAGGTTAATTTATCTTCACTACCTAATAAATCTTTAGCAATTCTTTTTGCAAAATAAATATCATAGCCTTGAAACTTACCTTCTTTATCAACAAAGCCAAATGGTGGTTTATCAGCAAAAACACCTATTTTAATATTATCGCTAGTTTTAATCTCTTCAATATTTCTAGCATTAGCAAAACAGGTTAGTAAAGCCCCTGCAACAAGTGATAAAATAACTTTTTTCATAATTTCTCCTTTAAATAAAATCGCTTGTAATTAAAACGCAAAAAAATTAATAAAAGATAATTTTAATCCTTTTTAAATTCAAACATATTTAAAAATTGCTTAGCTCTATTAGTTTGCGGATTTGTAAAAAACTCTTCAGGACTTGCAATTTCAACGATTTTGCCACTATCCATAAAAATAATTTTATCAGCTACAGCTCTAGCAAATGCCATTTCGTGAGTTACTATTAGCATTGTTTTTTCTTCTTTTGCAAGATTTAATAATACATCTAAAACTTCTCTTACTATTTCAGGATCAAGCGCAGCCGTAACTTCATCAAAAAGCATAATTTCAGGATTCATACATAAAGCTCTAACTATTGCAATTCTTTGTTTTTGACCGCCACTTAGCTCTTTTGGATAGGCGTTTTGTTTATGCTCTAAACCAACTTTTTGTAATAAATCTAGGGCTTGTTTTAAAACTTCATCTTTTTTACGCTTTTGAACTTTCATAGGAGCTAATAAGATATTTTCAAGCACATTTAAATGGTCAAACAATTCATAGCTTTGAAACACCATTCCAACATATTTTCTAATCTCTTGCCAGTTTTTATAATCTTTAGTAATTATTTCATTTTTTATATAAATATTTCCACTAGCTATATTTTCAAGTCCGTTAATACACCTTAAAGTTGTGCTTTTTCCACAGCCACTAGGTCCTACTAAAACAACAACTTCGCCTTTATTAACTTCAAAAGAAATATCCTTTAAAGCGTGGTTATTGCCGTAAAATTTATTAATATTTTCAAGTTTTAAAATACTCATTAACTCCACCTTTTTTCTAGTATTTTTGATATTTTTGATAAGGGATAACAAATTATAAAATATATAAAAAATATAATTGTATAAATATATAAAGGTGCTAGATTGCTAATAAATAATGTAACTTCTTTTAATTGATTACCTATTGCTAAAATATCTACAACACCTATTAAATAAGCTACTGAAGTAGTCTTAATCATACGGCTTAAAAGATTTATTACATTAGGAATTAATCTTTTTAATGCAAGTGGCAAAATAATATATCTATACATTTGGTATTTACTAAGTGCAAGTGCGATTGAGCTTTCAAATTGGTGTTTAGGAATACTTGTTATTGCACCCCTTACTAAATCCATCATCTCAAACATACCCCAAATCACAAATACAATAATAGTAGCACTAATAGCATCTATACTAAGCCAACTTGACATTCCAAAATATATTAAAAATAGCCAAACGATAATAGGCATAAATCTTATAATTTCAAGAATTATTTTTAGAATATAAAAAATAATTTTATTTCCTAAACTCATAAAAACGCCTAAAACAAGCCCACCTATAATTGAGAAAAATATAGATACAAAAGATATAAATAAAGTAACTTTTAAGCCTTCATAAAGCCTTGAATAAATTGATAAATCAAATAATATTTCACTCATTTTCTAATCCTTGCTTCAAACCAAGTTAAAAATAATGAAAGCGGTAAAATCATTATAAAATAAGCAACACAAAGCATAAATAAAGCTTCATTAGTTACATAATAAAGTCCTATTATATCTTTTGCTGTATAGACTAAATCAGCTAGAGCTATTACACTTACTACTGATGTTTCTTTTAACAAAAATATTATATTTGCATTAATACTAGCTATAGAAACTCTAAGTGATAATGGCAATAATATGTAGTATAAAACTTGATTTTTGCTTAACGCTAGAGCATATCCTGCTTCTATTTGGTGCTTATTAATAGCATTTAAGCCTGATTTTAAACTCTCAGCCATATATCCACCACCTAAAAATGCAAGTCCAATTACTCCACAAGTAAAGGCTTCAAGTTTAATTCCAAGCTTTGGCATTGCATAATATAAGAAAAACAAATGAATTAAAAGCGGGGTATTTCTTGAAAGCTCTATATAAGCATTGCAAATTAATTTTAAAAACCTTAGTTTATGTAGTTCAACCCACATACAAAATAACCCTATTAAAAATGATAAAACTATGCCATAAAATGCAAGTTTTATAGTAAGGATTAATGCGTCTATGTAAAGTGGATAAAACTCTTTTATAACTTCAAAATCCATCTAAGCTCCTAGCTAAAATAAAAACGGGTTAAATATATCTTTTTTTGATAAATAATATTTGCAATTTTATTTTCAAATTCTTTTAATTTTGTTACAAAAATTATTAATAAATATGTGTTTATATTAAATAATTTTATTCAAATAAATTAACTTGATTTTGAGATAAATAATTTAAAGAAATCTTTAAGAATGCTTATTTATAATCAGCCTTTTAATTTTGGCTAAGTTTTAGCTATACAAAGGAATTTTATGAAAACTTCAAATTTTGGTGCAGAACTTGCACACTTTCATCAAAACTACCTAAGCAAATTCTATAGCAATACTAAAGCGGTTATGGTTTTAAGCATAATGGCAACTTTATATTTTGCTATTTTTGGTGGTGTTTTTGCAGTAACAGGTGAATTTACTCGTATCGGTGGGGAAATTCTTGAGCTTTTTGGAATGGATTTAAGTTCGTATTCGTATTATCAAAAGCAAAATCTAAACGGAACTATGCTAACTCGTGTTGATGGGGTTATGATTATTGGACTTATAATTGGTTGTTTATTAGCTGCTAGCGTTGCTAATAAGGTGTATTTTAGAAAAATAGCTTCTAAGACTAGATTTTTTCAAGCATTAATTGGCGGGATATTAGCAGGATTTGGTGCTAGACTTGCTTGGGGATGCAATTTGGCTAACTTTTTTACAGGTCTTCCTTATTTTTCTTTACATACTTGGGTTTTTGCTATTTTTATGTGTCTTGGGGTTGCAGCGGCTATTTTGGTGCTAAAAATTAAGATTTTTGCTCCTAGATATGAGATGATTAAAACAAATACTCCGCAATTAAAAATAGATAAGAATTTAGAACAAAAAAACAAAATTATTTTATTTCTTAGTGTGATTGCTTTTTTTGTATTCTTTGCATATTTAGCTAGTAATGATACTAAAAATCTTCCTACAGCATTGATATTTGGAGTGATTTTTGGCTGGTTGATACAAAAAGGACAGATTTGCTTTACTTCTTGTTTTAGGGATTTATTTTTATTTAAAAGATATAGCTTTTCTTTAGCTTTATTTGTATCAATGTTAGTTGCTAGTATTTTCGTATTTGCATTATTAAATAAAGGCGGATACAACGCTAAGGTTTTAGAAATATCTCTTGGGCTTTGCACGGGAGCATTTATATTTGGCTTTGGTATAGTGTTTGCAGGTGGTTGTGAATGTGGATTTTTATATCGTGCAGTAGAAGGGCAAACTCATTTTATAGTAGTTGGTATTGGAAATATAATAGGAACTATGCTAATTGCTTTAAATTATGATTTATTGCCTAAGTGGTTTTTGAGTGGAGAAAAAATCAAATTAAGCGGATATAGTGGTCTTGGCATTAATATAGCTTTATTTTTAATAAGCATTGCTTTAATATTATTTTATGCAAGGAGAAAAAATGAAAATTGATTATTCTATTTCTTTATTAGGCGAACCTTGTCCTTATCCTGCAATTGTTGCTAATGAAGTAATTCACAAGCTAAAAAGTGGTGAAGTATTAGAAATAATTAGCGATTGTCCGCAAAGTATTAATGGAATTCCACCTGATATGAAAGCTTTAGGTCATAGTTGCGAAGTAGTGCAAAATGGCTCTATTTTAGGCTTTTATATCACTAAAAAATAAGTTTAGAATTTAAAACAGAAGTTTTAAATTCTAATTAACTTAAATCTTAAAATATAAACTAGACTTGCAAGTAAGCAAAAAACGCTTATTATGCAAGCTAGTGCAAAACTCGTATTAGCATTCATAGCACCGACTAAAAACGCTGCAAATCCTGCGAACATAAATTGCATAGCTCCAAGTATTGCTGAAGCACTACCTGAATATTTTTTAGATTTTTGCATAGCTTTTGTAACTAGATTTGGTGTTATAAAGCCTAGCATACATAAAGTTAAGAATAAAAATAAAGTAAAAGTATAAAAATTATTTGATAAAAGTATTAAGCAAAATGAATTAATTATCATTGTTATACAAGCTATAAAAATTACTTTTGATATACCAAATTTAGAAGTAAAATACACATTTAATCTAGCTGTTATCATAAATCCTAAAGAATTTATCCCAAATATTAATCCATATTCTTGTAAGCTGATATTAAAAACATTGGTAAAAACAAAACTTGAGCCACTAATATAAGCAAATAAAGTGCTCATAATTAAACTTGAGCTAATTACATAAATTAAAAAACTTTTATTAGTTAAAACACTTTTATATGCTTTATAAATATTTGAAAATGAAAATGGAATTTGATTTTTGTTACTTTCTTTTATATAAAAAATACTTAAAAATAATAATAAAATTCCAAGACAAAATAAAGTAATAAAAATGCTTTGCCAAGAAAAGTATTTAAGCAAAAGCCCACCAATGCTAGGAGAAATCATAGGAGCTATGCTAGAGCTAATCATCATTAATGAAAATACAGCCACTGCTTTTTGCTTAGAAAAACAATCATTTACAATAGCTCTTGCAATCACAACCCCAGCACATCCGCCAAGTGCTTGCATAAATCTTAAAGCAATAAAAGTATAAATATTATCAACTAAAAAACATAAAAAGCTAGATATTATAAATATGAAAAGTCCTATAATTAATGGGATTTTTCTACCATAAATATCACTAATTGGTCCATATAATAATTGTCCTAATGCAAAGGCTATAAAAAAACTAGCAATGCTTAATTGAGTATAAAACTCACTTGTATTAAAACTATGCTGAACTAAGCTTAATGCAGGTAAATACATATCAGTTGCAAGTGGGGCAATAGCACTTAAAAATGCCAATATTAAAATAAAAAATTTTTCTTTCATCTATACTCCTAAAAAATATGATATTGTCTTAATTTGGCAAATGAAGTTTTATGCAAGGAAAATTACCTTGCATAAATTATTAATGTTGATGATGATTGATTGCTTCTGGATATTTATAGCCTTTTTTCTCTAAATATTCTTGCATAAATTTAATTTCAATTTCTTGAGCTTTTATAATATCATTAGCTAATTTTTTGATATTTTCATCTTCTCCATATTTTAAAACGATTTTAGCCATATCAACAGCACCAATGTGATGAGGTAGCATACCTGCTACAAATGCTATATCAGGGTCGTTTTCATTCATACCTGCTTGCATTTTAGAATGCATTTTCATCATACTTTCATTTAGTTCTTTTTTCATATCGTTTAATTCTTGAGGACTTAAATCTTTAGCAAATAAACTAAATGCACCTAAGCATAAACATAAAAAAATTTTTTTCATAAAATACTCCTTGTTTTAAATAAAGATATATTTTATTAATTAGTAATTTCTATTAAGTAAATTATTTAGATTTTATATTAATTAAGACTATTTCGCTACTTGCATTAAATCTAGCTACTATACCCCAAAATCCCGCTCCACTTGTTACATACATTTTGTTATTTTTTACATTATATAAGCCTTTTAAATATCCTTGCTCAAGTTTAACAGCTAGGCTAAAAGGAAAGATTTGTCCTGCGTGAGTATGTCCAGCTAGGATTAAATCATAAGGGCTAACATCGTATTTTTTAACAAATTTTGGCTGATGGGTTAGTAAGATATTAAACTTATCTAATTTAGGCTTTAATTTGCTAATATCAGGCTCAAAAGTCTTAAGCTTTAGCCCCATTAAATCATTTACACCTGATATTACAAAATCATCAAATTCTATGCTTTTATTATCTAAAAAATGCAATTTATATTTTTTTAATTCCTTAGCGATACTGCCTACTCCGTGATAATATTCGTGATTTCCTAAGACATAAAATGTGCCATAGGTTGATTTTAGTTCATTTAGATAATTAAGGTTTTTGACATTATTAATACCTGTATCTACTAAATCTCCTACGATTACTACTAAATTAGGATTTAAAGAATTAATTTTATTAATTATATTTATAAAAAACTCATCATTTAAATTCTTTTTTAGATGAATATCAGCTATCATTGCGATTTTTAAATCTTTTTTTAGTTTATCTTCGTTTAGATTTATTTCTTTTATTTTAGGGACTTTTATTGCGTTTTTTGATACCTTATAAAAAAATACAAAAGCTATGAAAATAAATATATACTCATAATTTAAAATATTTATATCTTTTAAATAATAAATAAGTATAAAAAATATAGGAAAAAAATTGAATATCTCCCATATATCAATTGCTTTTGCAAAATGTTCTTCATAGACTATTTTTGTCTTGATATAATAAAAACTCATAATTATAAAAAACACAATAGTTGAAGCAATTAAAATTATAAAAGAATAATATAAAAGCTCTTTAATTAAGTTTTCTTGAGTAATTAAGCTTAGTTCAAACGCAAAAATAATACTATAAAAAGCCACAATTATTTTTCTAAATTTATTAAAAGTATTATTTTTAATAGTTCTTAAAAGCATATTTGCATTAGCGAAAAATACCAATAAAAAATATAAAATACCAAGTAATATAGCCATAATTAGTCCTTATTAGAATTTAAATTAGGAATTTCAAACTGCAATTCATCAGCAAATAGATTTCTCATACCAAAAATCCTACTTAATATTACATCTTGTTCTTTTACACTTGAGAGATTTTTGCCTGCATCTATTGTGGTTATTGCTACTTTTCCAACGATAATTCTACTCTCAACTCCACGCTCATAATTTTTAATCCCCCATAAATTATGCAATATATAGATTTTGTTATCAAATTCTCCTAGATATAAAACTATATGACCTTTTAGAGCTAGCAAGGTTGCAAAAGGTATTGCATTGCTTTTAATATAATTATATTTTTGTTTATTGCTAAGTTTTGAGATATTAAAAAATATTTTTCTATTTAAATAATCTTTTTGATAGATTTGATCTTGCGAATTTCTAGCTAGAAAAACTCCAAATGTGCCAAATACATCTTTTAAAAAAGCAGAGCAATCTCTATCGCCGTTTAATCCGCCCCAGCCATAGTTTTGTCCTATTAATTCATTTGCGATTTTTTTTAAATCAACGCTAGAAAAACTATCTCCAAGCTTGAAAAAATCTTCTTTTTTGACCTTTATTTCAATAAGTTTTGCGTTATTGTTTAAATCCTTTTTAAAAACTCTTATAGTATAAAAATTAGCACTTTCTTTACTTAATGCCAAAGGCATTCCAATTCTTGCGTATTCTATGAAGTCTTCATTTTTATCTATTAATGCAATTTTATCTTTTTTAGGCATTATGAAGTCTTTTGATGATTTATAAATATTTAAATCTTCATCATTAATAAATGCAATATTTTTATTTTCTATAAAGCCAACTACCACGCTATTATAAATAAAACTCCAGCCAAAATCCTTGCTAAAATGAGAGATTTTAACAGGAGTATATGCGTAGATAAATGAGTTTTGCAAATAATCAAACGGATAGCCTTCGCCTGCTAATTTAGGATTTTTAAATCTTGGTTTTTTAGTAGGTAATAATCTTAAATTACTTGAATGAATAATGATTGCATTTTTTGAAATTTTGTTTAAATTATCAAAATCAGCATTATCCACTATATTTTGCATTAATTTTTGAGAATTTAATTGATAATTTTCTCCATAACCTGTGTCTTTTAAAATATCATTTGCAATATTTTTCATATTGATATTGGTTTTATCAATTCCCCACACATAAAATAGGTTTTTTAAATAATTTTCTTTTAATTTTTGCGATACTTCTTTAGTGATATAAAACTCATTGCTCTCATAATTATTTAAATCTTGAGATGGAAGAGCAAAATAATTTTTACTGCAAGAAGTAAAAACTACAAGACAAATAATTAAAATAATATTTTTCATCATTCAAATCTAATTAAAATTTCACCTATAAATTTATTATCTTCGTAAGCTTCAACCCTATAAATCTTACCTGCTTTATCAATTGAGTATTGTTTTTGCATATTTTTAAGGCTTAGTTTTATACTATCTTCACTATCTTTTGCGTTATAGCCTATGACATTTATCCTTACTTTATCGTGTTTTTTAACTAAAAAATAATTTTTTACTTCAATCATTTTTGCGAAATTAGTTGTGATTTCTTTATCATCAACAATTAAATTTAACTTATCAATAATATCGCTATATTCAACATTTTTTTCTAAATACAAATTAGTTTGAAAGCGATTGCCGTATTGAATACTAAAGCCATTATCTTGATTGTTTTTAAAAATCGCAGTTAATTCATTGCTAGCTTTATAAGTAAATGGCAATTTTATTGGAATAAATCTTATTTTTTCTCTTGGTTTTTGAAGGCTTAATAAAAAGCGATTTTCAATTTTAATTAAAATCGGTTTTTCAATAACTTCTCTTACTGCATTAGGATTTAATTCAAATTCTCGTTCAAACTCAACTCCAGCAGCCTTTAAATAGCTCTCAATTGCTAGTAAATGATAATATGCTCTTTCGTGAGTTAATAGATTTTTGCTAGCTTCGTTTGCATAGGCGGCTTTACCTTGAGTAATTGCATAATAAGTTAGGCTTTTTAGCATTTCTTCATCGCCATTTGCTGTGTTTGTGTTTTTTAAATGATAGCTATGTAATTTGTGTAATAAATTATTATTTATACTTTCACAAGCTTTACTTGCAATTTCGTTTAAATTCCCGTATTTTGCGTCAATTTGCTCTTGGTCAATTATGCAAGAATTTCCCCATTTTTTAGGATTTTTATCCTTATTTATATAATTTGGAGAATAATATCCACTACCATCGTGAAGATTTATTATGAGTTTTACTTCAGGTAAAGTTATTATTTTTTTGATTAATTCAACCGTGTAATAATCAGGGTCATCTTCGCTAAGTTCTGCGAATTTGCGATTTAAATCTCCAAATTCTCCACGACTTCTAGCAATTATTGAATCAAATGCAAGATTTGGCACGACAATTACTTTTCCTTTAGTGATTTTATAATCAGTGATTAATAAGCTAGCAGCGTGAAAACCACCTGGCTCATCTCCTTGAATACCGCCAAAAATCAAAACGGTATTATCACAAACTTTTTCACATTCTCCTAAAGTGTTTATAGTAAAATTTAAAGCAAATAAATTAAGACTTAAAAATGTTAAAAATATCTTAAGCATTCAAAAACTCTCTTACCATTTTATCTACACTAAACACATCATCAATAGTATTTATTTTACTATCAGCAAATTTATCTAAAGCCTTAAATACTGCGTCACTAATATCATAGAATTTACATTCATCTTTTAAATATTTATATACAAATTCTTCATTAGCAGCATTGATAATAACACCTAAATCAGGATTATTTAATAGCTCATCTTTTAGTTTGAAAATAGGGTATTTATTAGGATTTATCTCAAAGAATTCTAATTTAGCAAGTTTTAAAATATCAAAATATTCACAAGCAGCAAAATCACTCTCACCTAAGAGTGCATTTGCAATGCTAAGCTTCATATCAGGTACGCTAAAATAAGCACTCATTGAGCCATTAATACTTTCGCAAAATGCGTGAATACTTGAGCTTGGCTCTATGATTGCGTCTAATTCTAAATTAGGATATAAATGTTTTGCTTCTATTAATTCATAAAGCTTATTTGTCATTGTTGCACTATCTATTGTGATTTTTGCTCCCATATCCCAATTAGGGTGTTTTAAGGCTTCATTTGCTTTTAGATTTGCAACTTCATTGTATTTAAAAAATGCCCCACCACTAGCAGTAATTGTGAGCTTTTTAGGGTGTTTAATACCCCTTAAAAGTGCTGCTAATGCACTATGCTCGCTATCAATAGGAGAGATATTAAAAGTATCAAGAAATTTTCCAGCTACAACCAAGCTTTCTTTATTTGCTAAAAAGAGTTTTTTATCTAATTCTTGAGTTTGTAAAGATATTTTAAGCCCTGCAAATCCTACTATTGCATTGATAATTCCATCACTTTTTAAATCTTGCATTATAAATGCAGCGTCTTTTATTGAGTATTTATTAGAATGATTTACTTTATCTAGTATTTCATCACTTGCTAAGACTATTTTAGGATTAAACATTTTTATTTGTTCGTTTAATAATTCATAGTTTTTATAAGCACTAATGCACTCTAATTTAATATCAGCTTGTTTTATTATTTTTAAAGCATTAACGCCAATTGAACCAGTTGAGCCAAATACACTTATAATTTCAGGTTTTGTTGGATTTATAGTAAAGCTCATAAGAATACCACCATAATAATACTAGCAAAAATCAAAGCATCAACTCTATCTAATACTCCGCCATGTCCAGGGAAAAGCTCTCCACTATCTTTAACCTTCGCTAAGCGTTTTAAATAGCTTTCAAATAAATCTCCAAATACAGCAAAAAACGCCATTAAAAATGATAAAAATAAAACTTCTAAAAAGCCAATCTCACTATAAACAAAACCAGCATAAATACTTGAAATTATTGTGCTAATGATAATTCCACCGATTACTCCTTCTAAAGTCTTATTAGGAGAACTTGGACTAAAGCTAGTTTTTCCATATTTTTTACCTACAAAATAAGCAAAACTATCACATAAAACAACGCTTAAAAGTAGCCAAATAAAGCCACTTAATTCAAATCTAATATAAGTTTCAAAAATAAAGCTAATTCCAATTCCTGCATAAATAAATGGTAGAATTTCTTTTAAATCTCCTTGTTTGTATGCTAAAAAAGAAGCAAGAACTAAAATAGCAAAAATCATAGAAACCACAGGCATTTGAGTATAAATTCCTAATATCAATCCTAAGGCTAAAATTAAATAATTATTTTTAGTATCAAATAATTTACAAGCTTCAAAATATCCAATGCCACTAGCTAATAAAAATATTATTAGCCATAAATAATAAGAATTTATCGCTAGAAAAATTACTGCAATTATTGCAAAAATTAAGCCTGTTTTTATTTTTTCATTCAACATAAATACTCCTTAAACAAGTTTATCAAAAAGCCTATCGCTTTCTTTTATTTCTTCAATTTCTTCATCTTCTTCTATCATTACACCGAAAAAATTAGCTCTTTTATGCTCTTTTTTAGGGCGTTCTTCTTGATATGATTTTTCATCATCAAGATTTGTGTTTGTTTTTGAGCTTTCGCTACTTTCTTCTATTACATTAACTTCTGGCGTAACTAAAGTAATTTGCTCATCAGCAAACATTTTTGCATTATGTTTTGCGTGATTATCAATCGCTACGCCTTGATTTTGATTTATATAATTTATATTTCCAATATTATTTACACTCATAAAAAAACCTTTATAGTATCGTAATTAACATAATTAACGAATGCTTTTTCAATAATTTTTACATTTGCTCTTTTTGTAAAATCTACTAAAAAATTACCTTCTTTTTTACCAGAATAACAAGCACAAAGACTTGCAGCATGATAGATTAAATCTATATCATAGCTTTTTTTGTTGCTTGAAATTATTACATGAGAGCCTTTTAAATCCTTTAAATGAAACCATAAATCATCTTTTTTGCTATTTTTTAGCAAATATTCATTAGCGTTTTCATTAAGTCCTACGCTAATTTTGTAATCATTTACATAAAAATTTAATATATTTGGATTTTGCTGGGTTTTGCCTTTTTTATTGTTTTTTGCGAATAATGAGCGTAAAAATACTTCATCTTTTGTGCAAATTATTGCTTGTTTTAGGCTATTTAAAGCATTTATTTTTTCGTTTAGATTATCTTTTTCTATGCTTATATTTTTTGCTTTTTGGCTTAATTTTTTAGCGTTTTTATAAATATTATTTAGCTCATATTTTGCAGAATTGATTAAAGAATATTTATAAATTCCTATTTCAAATTCTCTTTCGTAATCTTTTATTTTATATAAGTTTTCTTTTAGTGCATCGCCTTTTGCGTATTCATAAAGTGCTTTTTTGTTTAGTAATTCTTCATCTTCTAAAGAATTTATCAAAAGCTCTAATTTTTCAATTTTTTTATCATTTTCCATTATTTTTTGAGCTTTTAATGAGTTTAATTTCTCGTTTTGAAGACTTGCAAAAATATTTGCGAAATAAATTTTAAAATCTTCAATTTTTATATTTTTTTCAGTGATTTTTGTAGGTTCTAAATCTATGTAAGGTTCATTTTGTAAAATATCTCTAAGGTTGTTTTTGCCGTATCTTAAGGCACTTATTATATTTCTTTTATCATCTAAGATTAGTGCATTTGTAAATTTTCCTGAAAACTCAAGTATTAAATAAAATTCCATTTTTTTATAAGCGTGAGCTAAGGCTAGTTTAAACTCTAAAATCCTATTATTTATAGGCACTTTAATATCTAAAATACTTGCGTTAAAAAGCATTTTTTTAAGTTGTAAATCAAATGGACTAGTATAATCTTTAGCATATAAATTACCACTATAAATTGCACTTTTGCCCTTGGTTAAATCAAAATATAATTTATCTTTAAACTCAATACATAAGCAATTATCGTTTATTCTATATGCACGATTTATCTTTTTATATTGCTTTAAATAATCTTTAATTTGCACTAAATCATAATAATTCATTTTTAATCCTTTTATTAATTTTAACGGCTAAAATTAATAAAATTAGAAAAAAAGGGAAATCTATGACTTTAACAGAACAAATATTTGCTCATCATATAGGAAAAGAAGTAAAAGCAGGTGAGATTATTGATTGTCCTATTGATATGGTAATAGGAAATGATATTACAACTCCAATTTCTATTAAACAATTTAAAAAAAGTGGTGCTACAAAATTAGCTAATCCTGATGGTTTTGCAATTGTGCTTGACCACTATATTCCTGCAAAAGATATTCTAAGTGCAAATCAAGCAAAAATTAGTAGAGATTTTGCAAAAGAACATAATTTAAAATATCTTTTTGATGAAAAAAATATGGGTATTGAACACGCACTTTTACCTGAAAATGGACTGATTAGCCCAGGTGATGTAATAATTGGTGCAGATAGCCATACCTGTACGCACGGAGCTTTAGGAACATTTGCTACTGGAATGGGAAGCACTGATTTAGCATATGCAATGATAACAGGTAAAAATTGGTTTAAAGTGCCAAGTGCTATTAAAGTGCAGTTTCGTGGAAAATTAAAGCCTTGGGTTTATGGAAAAGATTTAATTTTAGAAATTATTAGAATTTTAGGCGTTGATGGGGCTTTATATAAATCATTAGAGTTTTTTGGAATTGAAGAGCTTGATATGGATAGCCGTTTTAGTTTATGTAATATGGCGATTGAAGCAGGTGCAAAGAATGGAATTTGTGCTGTTGATAATGTTACAAGAGAGTTTTTAAACTCGGTTGATTTAAAGAGAAAAGGCGTTGAGTTTAGCCACTTGCCAAATGCTGTTTATGAAAAAGTAATTGAGATTGATTTAGACAAGCTTGACCCTGTTGTAGCATATCCGTTCTTACCAAGCAATGGTAAAAGTATAAAACAAGCTGTAAGTGAAAAGGTAAAAATTGACCAAGCATTTGTAGGCTCATGCACAAATGGAAGGCTAAGTGATTTAAGAATTGCAGCGAGTATTTTAAAAGATAAAAAAGTTCATTCAGATGTAAGAATGATAATTACTCCAGCTACAACTAAAATTGCTTTACAAGCTCAAAAAGAAGGCTTAATGGATATATTTGCTAGTGCTGGTGCAGTTGTAAGTAATCCAACTTGTGGTGCTTGTTTAGGTGGGTATATGGGGATTTTAGCTGATGGAGAGCGTTGTATATCAACTACGAATAGAAATTTCGTAGGTCGTATGGGTGCGAGAACTTCAGAAGTTTATCTTGCAAATAGTGCAATTGCGGCTGCTAGTGCAATTAAAGGATATATTTGTTCTCCTGATGAGCTTTAAAAATAGCGTTTGCCTAATTTTAGGTGGTGGAAAATCAAGTAGAATAGGGCAAGATAAGGCTAATTTACGCTTTATTTATAAAAAGCGTGAAATTAGCCTGATTAATTATTTATATGAAAAATTACAGCCTTTATTTAATGAAATATATTTTTGTGCTAAGACTAAGCCAAGTGATTTAAAATGTAAATTTTTAAAAGATAATTATGAATATTTTCATCCAATTAATGGTTTAAAGACTTTTAAAAATATTAAAATTCCTAATTCAAATTCTGTTTTTGTAATTGCAGTTGATTTTGCAAAAATTAATAAAAGCTCTATAAAAAGACTTTTTTATAAACATAAAAGATATAAAAGTTCAGTAGTGGCAAAAAGTATCAAAACTCATTTTTTATGTGGTTTTTATAAGATGAGTGATTTAAAATATTTAGATGAATTAGATGAAAATTGTAAAATCAAAGATTTTTTTATAAAGTCAAAGGCAATTACTTTAAGCTTTAAAAATGATAATATTTTTTTAAATATGAATACAAAAAGTGATTTTGAAAAGTTCATTAAAAGTTACAGATATTAAACATTTTATGCTATAACTAAGCCTTTTTTATGGAGAGTTTGGCCTACTGGTGTAGCCCTAAGACTTCAAATCTTGTGGTGGGGTAGTTGACTATTCTGCGGGGGGTTCGATTCCTTCACTCTCTAGCCAAGTTTTGGAATTTTAAATAATATTTTAGGTTTAAATTATAAAATATTTTTTGATTTATGGTTTTAGGAAAAATAAGTTGAAAGAGATTAGAAGAGTTGATAATTTTGAATATATAATAAAAGTTACCGTTGTTATTATTGGCTTAGTTCATCTTATATATGCTGTTAGTTTTACTCTAACGGGGCTATATTTCTTATTACCTTCTAGCTTAATTCAAATTATTATTTCTTTATTAGTAGCTTATGTAGTGTTGATAAGAAACAAGGGATATGCAATTGCTACTTTATATGCGCATTTAGATATATTATTTTCTTGTTGTTATTGCACTTATTATCTTGGATGGGGCTATGGTTTTACTATGATAATAGTTCTTTTATTATCATTAGCATATTTACAAAATTTCAATACTTTCTTAGTTCCAATAGGTATAGGACTTGTAGAAGCGACTGCTTTTTTTGTAATGCTTTATATTACAAAAGATACTCCAAATTATCCAAATCCTTATATGCCATATATAAATATAGCTAATTTTTTATTTATGGTAGTTACATTGCTAGTTTATATTTGGCTAAATGATAGAGAAAACGCCAAGATTATTAAGCAACTTGATGCTAGAAAAGAATTCTTACAATATAAAGCTGAAAATGATTATTTAACCACACTTTTAAATCGTCGTGCTATGAATGAGATATTAGATAATATGTTAGAAAAATTAAAAAATAAAGAAGTAAATTCTTTAGCATTAGCAATAGGAGATATTGATAATTTCAAGCATTTAAACGATACTTATGGTCATAATTTTGGAGATTTAGCTTTAAAAGAAGTTTCTAAAGTGTTTAAAAACGAATATGAAAACAATACAAATACTTATGTGGCTAGATGGGGTGGAGAAGAATTTTTAATACTATTTAGCAATTACTC
The DNA here is from genome assembly GCF_018501205.1 of Campylobacter sp. 2018MI01. Taxonomy (NCBI): domain Bacteria; kingdom Pseudomonadati; phylum Campylobacterota; class Epsilonproteobacteria; order Campylobacterales; family Campylobacteraceae; genus Campylobacter; species Campylobacter sp. 2018MI01. Next base: position 72,209 of record NZ_JAHCZE010000003.1, read on the forward strand.
TTACAATGATGTTTTAAATTCTTTAGAAAAAAGTAGAAAATCTATTGAAAAATTACAAATTAAAGATAATTTAAATGAAACTAGCGTTACTATTTCAATAGGTGTTAGTTATTCTATAAATTTAATTAATAAAGATGTATTGATAACAAAAGCAGATGCAGCACTTTATAGTGCAAAAGACTCTGGAAAAAATAGAGTAAAGTTAGTTAATTTAGGTTAGATATGGGAAGTTTTTTAGATCAAGATGATTTAGTTGTAGCAAAAAAAATTGCTAGATATATACTAATTATATTTTCAACATTATATTTTTTATTATCTATTTTAATGGGTTGGTTAGGTCATAACTATCCTATGTTTGTTAATTTGTTTTTAGCTTGTATATATTTGTATTCATTAAAAAAGTTAGATTTATTAGAAGTCAATAGTTTAGTATATACGGTGCATTTTGTTTGTATAGTTTATGCTATTTTTATGGTTCTTTATTTTGGTTGGAGTTTTGGAGCTCAATATTTTTTAATACCTTGTATAGCTTTTTGTTATGTAGGTCAATTTGAAAATAGAAAAATTATCTATACATTAGCAATTTTTGAGAGTATAGTTTTTGAATTATTGTATATATTTATGGAAGTTAATAAATATACTTTACAAAATCAATTATATGTGCTTGGATACAATATTAATGGCATATTTTATATTATTCATAGCTTATTTGCGTGTCTTACAATTATAATTGTTATGTATTTTTTAAAAATTAAAGTTTATAAAACAATTGAGACAAAAGAAAATGTAAATGAAGTTTTAAGTATTAATGCTTCTACAGACCCGCTTACATATTTACTAAATCGTTGGGCTTTTATGGAAAAAATTCATTTAATTCAATATAAAAAGAATTTTCATTTTGCTTTAATAGATATAGATTTTTTTAAAAAAGTTAATGATACTTATGGGCATAGTGTTGGAGATGAAGTTTTAAGAGTAACTGCAAGTTGCATAAAGCTTAATTTTTCAAGATATACTGATATGATTGCTAGGTGGGGCGGGGAAGAATTCTTAGTATTTGCATTAGGTTGCAGTGAAGAAGAATTTTATGAAGCGTGTAATAATTTTAGAAAAGAATTAAAAAATAATAAATTCTGTGCTGGTGATTTTAGTATAACTGCTAGTATAGGATGTTTGCATATAAGTGGTGATTTTGTATATAGTAATTTTGATAAATATATTAAAGAAGTTGATGAATTATTGTATATGGCAAAAAATAGCGGTAGAAATAGGATAGAAGCAAAGCGTATAGAAGATGAATGAATTTAGAAAGATAGATAATATAAGACAATTAGTAAAAATCACAATGATTTTACTAACAATAACCCATACTACTTATGGGAGTGTGTTTTATTTTCTAGGTCTTTATCCTATGGTTAATATTAAGTTTATTGAAGCTTTTATTGCTTTAGTAGCTACGATTTTTATTTTAAAAATTGACAAATATCATAATATTGCTGTTTATTTTACACATGCTTCTGTTTTGCTGTCTTGTTCAATTTGCACATATATTTTAGGGCAAGGATATGGTTTTTTAATAGTTATGATAGCACTTTTATCTCTTGGCTATGTTCATGACTTTAGCAGTTCTAAATATCCTTTGATTATTGGTATTTTTGAAATTATTTTATTTATAGTTACAATAATTATTACAAAAGATGTTCCTGATTTTGAAAGCGAATATATGGTTTTTGTATATGTATTTAATGTTATAAATATTACTTCTGTAATTATTTTTTATTCGTTTTATACGCATAGTATTGATGAGAATGAAAGTAAAATATTAGAAAAAGAAAGCATTAAATTACAAAATAAAGCTGATTATGATTATTTGACAAATATTTTAAATCGTCGTGCAATGAATGAAATTTTACATATATATCATAATTATTTTCAAAAAGACCAGATTCGTTCTATGGTAATTGTCTTAGGTGATATTGATAATTTTAAGAGTTTAAATGATGAGTGCGGTCATAATTTTGGAGATATTGTTCTTAAAAATACAGCAAAAATCATTAAAGATAAAATATCTAAAAGAGCTTCTAGTTATGTAGCTAGATGGGGTGGAGAAGAGTTTTTAATGCTATTAACAGGTCTTAGCATAGATGAAAGTGAAGAACTAATGAATGAGATTAGGGAAGATTTTGCTAACTATACTCATAAAGATGGTTATAATGCTAGGAAAACTACAATTACTTTTGGAATTTGTTATTCTTTAAGACTTGAAAGTATAGATTATATGCTATCTCAAGCTGATAATGCCTTATATAGTGGTAAAAAATCAGGTAAAAATAAAGTAGAAACTATAGTTTTAGGACAAATATGATAGATTTTGAAAAAAGAAAATATGAGCTAGTAGAAGTTTTACAAGCTGAAAAAATTATGAAAGGTATTTTAGTTTTTAATTTAGTATATGCTTTAATAATGATAATTAATGATATTCCTTATTTGTTTTTAACGTATTTTATGCTAGCTGGATTATTTTTAGTATCGTTAGTATTTGTTAAGAGTAATAATTTTAATGCTTGTATTTATGTTACTTTTTTTTCTTGTTTTGTTTTTTCTGCTAGCTCAATTTATTATCTTGGGTGGGGTTATGGGTTTGAATATTATATATTACCTATAATATCTTATTTTTATATAGGTATTTATAGGAAAAAATACATTATATATTTAATAGCGACTTTCGGACTTATTTATTATTTGGCAATGTATTATTTTTTTTGTGTGAATGATTATTCTTTAGATATACCTTTATATTTATTTAGCGATGGTTCTAAATTCTATTTTAATTGTTTTAATGGGATTGTAGTATCAACTATTTTTGTAATTGTATCAAGTGTTTTAAGAAAACAAATATATATTGAATTAGAAAATAGACAAAATATAAATAAAAAGCTTGATAAAAGTGCAAATTTTGATTATTTAACAAGACTTATGAATAGATGGTGTTTTATAGATAGTATTGAAGATTTAAATATTAAAAGTAAGGTAAGTATTGCTTTAATAGATGTTGATTATTTTAAAAAAGTAAATGATACTTACGGACATAGTGTGGGAGATGAAGTATTAAAAAATTGTGCAAATTTAATGAGAAAGCATTTTGGAGAATATACTGATTTGATTTGTAGATGGGGTGGAGAAGAATTTTTAATATTAGCTTATAACGTATCTGCTTTAGATTTTGAAAATGCTTGTGAGAATTTTAGAATAGAGTATTCAAATTCTACATTTTCTGTTGAAAGCTTAACTACTAGCGTTAGTATAGGTTTAGTTTTTATAGAAGATAATTTTGCTAATAATATTTTAGATGAATATATAACAAGAGTTGATAAGTGTTTATATGAGGCTAAAAATACAGGTAGAAATAAAATAATAAAAAATATAATTTAATTTAAGCAAAAATTAATTTTATTAGGATAATATACAGCTTTTATTTTTAGTGTGCGTTCATAGCTCAGCTGGATAGAGCAACGGCCTTCTAAGCCGTAGGTCAGAGGTTCGAATCCTCTTGGGCGTACCACTTAGCGGATGTGGTGAAATTGGCAGACACGCCAGACTTAGGATCTGGTGCAGCAATGCGTGGAGGTTCAAGTCCTCTCATCCGCACCACTTATCATCTTAGTTATACTTTTTCAATTATATTTTTAATATTTGTTACGAAAAGTTACATTAATATATAAAAGTGCTAATTTTCTTTGCTTAAAATCTGATTTTATTGTAACATAAGTCCTTTCATTTTATCAAAAAGGAGCCTTAATGGTAGAAAACCAGCAAATCAAACGAAATGGATTTGAAAAAATCTTACACAAAATTGAAGTATTAGGAAACAAATTGCCTGATATTACAATTCTTTTTTTAATTGCATTTTTTATTGTGATGATTTTAAGTTTTGCATTAAGTTTTATTGACTTTTCTTATATTCATCCAGTTAGTCACGAAAAAATTGTAGTTAAAAATATGTTTGAAATTCATAATTTAACTGAATTAATAGTTAGATTAGGCGTTAATTTTATAACTTTTCCTGCTTTACAATTAGTTTTAGTTGCTACTTTAGGAGTTAGTATTGCAGAAGGCAGTGGTTATATTAGAGCATTACTAATTAAAATGATAGGAATAGTTCCAAAAAGCATTGTTGTTCCTGTGGTTATATTAATTTCTATATTTTGTCATATAGTATCAGATAGTGCTTATGTATTTTTAATGCCAATTGCAGCTGCTATGTATTATAGTGCAGGTCGCCATCCAATAGCTGGAATTACTACTTCATTTGCTGCACTTGCAGGTGGGTTTAGTGCTAGTTATATTCCAAGTGTAGTTGATCCATTAATGCAAGAATTTACTCAAAAAGCAGCAAGGACAATTGACCCTGAAATAAGCGTAAATGTATTATGTAATTATTTTTTAAGTATTTTTTCAACCTTTAGCGTAATTGCTGCTTGTTGGTTTGTTAGCTCAAAAATTATTGAGCCTATGCTAAATAAAACTATGCCTATTGATAGTGATTGTAAAATCGCTCATTTAGAAAATGAGAAATTAAGCTCACAAGAAAATAAAGCTTATTGGGGAGCGACTTTAACATTTATATTTATGGCTTTATTATTATTTGTTGTATCAATCCCAGAGAATTCTGTTATGCGTGGTGCTAATGGTTCACTTACTAGTGCTGATGCAGCTTTAATGAAAGCTATTGTTCCATTGGTATTTTTATTCTTAGCAATTCCAGGATATGTATATGGAAAAATCAGTGGCTCTATAAAAACATCAAGTGATTTATCAAAAATGGCTGCTAGTAGTTTAAATACGCTTACTACTTTTATAGTATTTTGTTTCGTATGCGGGCAGTTTTTATATGTATTTAATACTTCAAATCTTTCAACTCTATTAGCAATTTCAGGAGCTGAGTTTTTAAAGAGTATGAATATGCCTTCAGTTTTCACCGTTTTAGGAGTGATTATATTTACAAGTTTTTTAAATATTTTTGTTACATCAGCTACATCAAAATGGGCTATATTAAGCGTTATTTTTGTTCCTATGTTAATGTTACTTGGAATTAGTCCTGAACTTACTCAAGCAGCATATAGGACGAGTGATAGTGCAGTAAATGTTATGACACCTATGTTTCCATTTTATCCATTAGTGATTGGTTATTGTCAAAAATATTATAAAAAAACAGGAGTTGGAACACTTAGCTCATTGATGCTTCCATTTGGTATTGCTTTATGGATAGCTTTAGTTGGTAGTTTATTTATATTCTGGGCTTTAGGTCTTCCGTTAGGATTTGATACTACTTATGTTTATAATTTTAAAGGTTAGATATGTTGGTAGAAGACTTTATAAAATATGTAAAAATCTCATCTCAAAGCGACGCTAGTAAGAGTAATACTCCTACTAGCGAAGGGCAGTTGCAATTAGCGAAATTATTAAAAAGTGAGCTAGAGAATTTAGGACTTAGCGAAATTAAGCTAAATGATAATGGCATTTTAACCGCACTTTTAGCTGGTGATAAAACTAAGACTAGCTTAGGTTTTGTAGCTCATCTTGATACTATTGATGTTGGGCTTAGTCCTTGTGTAAATCCTAAGATTTTAAGATTTGAAGGCAAGGATTTAGATTTAGGTAAGGCAGTTTTAGAGATTTCTAAACACCCTGAAATTATGAAGTATTTAAATGAAGACATTATTTTTAGCGATGGCTCATCTGTTTTAGGGGCTGATAATAAGGCTGCAATTGCTGTTATTATGAACTTAATTAAAACTCTTAAAAATAGTGATATTAATCATCCTGATATATTTTTAGCTTTTGTGCCTGATGAAGAAATAGGGCTTTTAGGCTCAAAGCAGCTTAATTTAGATGATTTTAGGACAACTCATCCTTATACTATTGATTGTTGTGAGGTTGGGGAATTAATGTATGAGACATTTAACGCAGCAAGTGCAAAGCTTAATATCATAGGTGTTTCAGCACACCCAATGAATGCTTATAAAATAATGCTAAATCCTACTTTATTAGCAAATGAGTTTATAAATCTTTTTGATAGATTGCAAACTCCTGAAAATACTAAAGATAAAGATGGATATATTTGGATAAATGAAATGCACTCAAATCAAAACGAAGCTAGTGTGTGTTTAAATATAAGAGACCACGATAAAACTAAATTTGAAGAGAAAAAAGAATACATTAAAACTTGCGTTGATTTTATGCAAAATAAATATAAAAAAGCTAGTTTTAAACTAGAAATGAGTGATACTTATTACAATCTAAAAGATGCTTTAAACGATGATAATAAAGATAGTTTAGATAAATTATATAAAGCTTTTGAACTATCAAATATTAAAGCAAATACAATTGCTATGCGTGGCGGGACTGATGGAAGTGCGTTGAGTGTAAAGGGTCTTTTTACCCCGAATTTTTTTACAGGAGCGCATAATTTTCATTCAAGATTTGAGTTTTTACCTGTTAAATCACTTGAAAAATCTTATGAAGTAGCACTTAATTTAGTAAAAATATATTCAAACTAGGAATTTTAATTCCTAGTTTTAAATTCTTAAAAACTATATCCTAAATTAACTCCGTATCTAATACCTTTAGCTATTACATCATTTGTATAACTTGCTTTAATTCCTGCATAAAAGCCGTCTAAATTGCGAGTGAATTTATAACCTAGCATAAGATTTGCTTCATAATTTAGTCTTTTTTGTTGCTCGTTAAATAATTTATCTCTTTTATTATCTAAATAAAATTTTGCAAAAGCACTAGCTTCAATAACTAATCCTTCATCAAAAATATTCATAGTGCTAGCTCCTAATTTGATTAAATTAGTATTAGCTACTAAATCTTTAGTATTAGTTTTGCTTTTGATTTTTTCATGACCTAAGCCACCTAAGATATTAAAGCCTGATTTAACTCCTACATTATTATTAAAAAATCCAATACCACCCAATACATTAACAGCAGTATAAGTGCTTGAAATTTTGCCACTTTCTATATTATTTTTATATTCTGAATCAAAGTCGTGAATGCTTAAGTCTGCACCAAAAACAAAATCATTATCATAATTACTAAGTTTATAAGAATTTATAAAAATTCTTCCTTGATAAATACCATTATCGCTTAAATTAAGCCCGTAATCTTTAGCTTTTCCTACCATAAAATCAGCACCTACGAAGTTTTGTGCGTTTAGGCTGATTACACATATTAGTGTTGATAAAATTTTTTTCATATTATCTCCTTTTTAAAAAATGTTAATTCTATATTTGTATTTTTATATTTTAGTAATTTATAAATTATGACAATATATAGGCTTTTTGATATTAGAAATAAGTTGTCCGTTATTATTTTTAGGAATTGTTGTAAAACCTACATTATTTATTACAATACATATTGAGTTATTTTGGTCTATATTAGTTGATTTGCTTAGTCTAATAATATATGAATTAGCTTTTATTAGATTATAAGTTTTTGATTTATTAGTATATGAACTTGCAAATAATTCTCCTAATTCATTTACCATTATTCTGTGAGTTTTTTTGTATTTATTATTTAGATTATAAAATACATCAATTTTAGTTATACCAAAGCTTTTTGTAAGATTTGTCCTTGTTGTAAGCAAATTATCATCTACGCTTATTCCTGCATATCTAGCTCCAATCAGTTTTGTTTTGTCAAATAAATCTTTTGCTAATTCATTTGCATCTGGATTTGATGAGCTAGAACCTATGCTATCGCTAAAAATACTATATCCAAATTCTTGATGATTGCATTTGTATTTGTTATATGAAGTTTTTGTATTTGCTACACAATGAAAATATATTTGCCAATATGATTTATCGTAATTTGTCGTATAATCATATACATCGTAATTTAGTGCTAAATCACGAAGTATATAAATATCTTGAGATAAACTCCTAGCTGCTAGGATTAAAGAATTTGAATTGATTTTTGATATTGCTATACTTGAGAGTATTCCAGCAACAACTAAAACTAAAACTAATTCAATTAAAGTAAAACCTTTTTTACTTACACGCAGCTCTGTCAATATGTACAAATCCAGAATATTGTTCTACATAAATACAAGCTATATCACTACCTTTTGAAATTTCTATTTTAAATCCACTTGGATTTTGATTAAAGTTTAAAGGCTCTCCTAATTCATTAAATATAATAGTATCAGTTGGTGCTGTAATACCTTTAGGGGTTGTTGATGTAGTTGGTGTAAATGTTATATTATATTTTTTAATTTTAAGAATAGCTGTTCTTGTAGCACACGCTTCATCTTTTTCAAAATCACATATTCTTTTATCAGGATTTAAAAAATCTTCAGCATATTCTGCTAAAACTGGTGTTGTTCCTTTTGAGTTATATTCAACTTTACTAATTTTATAAATCTTATTAGAAGCTATTGTAAAACGATAATATTTATTATGATAACCATTTGTTCCATCATAAGCGTCATCTCCTAACGCTAGAATTTTTGTATATCTAATATCGTTTGCAATACTTCTAGCAGCATCTATTAATTCACTTGTATGTATTTTAGAAACAGCAACCGCACTAAGTATAGCACCAACAACCATAACAACTAATAATTCAATCATAGTAAAAGCTTTTTTCATACTTACATCCATTCTAAAACTTGAGCTAACTCATTAGCTACAAAGCATTTAATACCTTTAAAATTACTTTTATTTGGAATTATAGCATTTTTAAAACCTTGATTCTTTGCTTCATTAAGTCTAATATCAAGGCTGAAAACTTCGCAAATTCCACCATTTAAACTAAGCTCTCCAATAAATACACTTTCATTGCTTAAAACTCTATTTTTAAAGCTAGATATTATAGCAGCTGCAACTGCTAAATCAGCAGCAGTTTCACTAACTTTTATCCCACCGCTAATATTTATAAATACATCATATCTTGCAAGTGGAATTTCTAATTTTCTCTCAAGCAAGGCTAAAATCATATCAAGTCTATTTCTATCAAATCCAGTTGCACTTCTTTTAGCATAAGCACTTTCGCATACTAAAGCTTGAACTTCAAGAGTAATTGCTCTGCTACCTTCTAAAATAATAGTTAAAGCACTTCCTGCGTGATTTTTACCTACAAATCTAGTTTTAATATTGTTTGCACTTATAAGTCCATTTTCACTCATTTGCCAAATGCCTATTTCGCTAGTGCTTCCGAAACGATTTTTAAAGCCTCTTAAAATTCTTAATTCCTTACTAGCATCACCTTCAAAATAAAGCACCACATCAACCATATGCTCAAGCACTCTAGGTCCTGCAATTGAGCCTTCTTTAGTGATATGTCCTATTATAAATGTGCTAATATTATTGCTTTTGCTTAGTTTCATTAGCTCAAATGTAAGCTCTCTTACTTGAGTGATTGAACCAGCACACGAACTTATATTTTCTGAATAAATAGTTTGAATACTATCTATAATTAAGACTTCATAATTATTGCTTAAAACTTCATTTTTAATATTTTCAAAACAAAGTTCTGTAAGTAAAAACAAATTATCTTCATTAGCATTTAATCTATTTGCACGAAGTTTTATTTGACTTTTACTCTCTTCAGCACTAACATAAAGGACTTTTTTGCCATTTTTTGCTAAGTTTGCAGCGGTTTTTAAGAGTAAAGTTGATTTGCCAACACCAGGAGAGCCACCTAGTAAAACTAATGAGCCTACAACAAGCCCACCACCTAAAACCAAATCAAGCTCTTTATCATAAGTTGAAAATCTATCAACTTGCTCAATTAAAACTTCTTTAATGCTAACTGCTTTGTTTGAATTTGGTTTTATTTCGTTTTTTAATACTTCAATTTGAGTTTGATTTAATTCTAAATATGAATTAAATGCCCCACATTCAGGGCATTTGCCTAAAAATCTAATTTGCTGATTACCACAAGCTTGGCATTCATAAAGGCTTGATTTTTTCTTAGCCATTGTTAAAAATTCCGTCTAAAAGAACCTTTAAATATTCATTTGCTTTAAAAGGAGCAATATCATTTGCACCTTCTCCATATCCAAAATATAAAATTGGTAGCTCTAATTCTCTTGCAATTGCAAATAATGAACCACCCTTACTTGTTCCATCAAGTTTGGTAATAATTACTCCATCAAGCTTTACTAAATCATTAAAAACTTTTGCTTGATTAATACCACTATTGCCTTGAGTTGCATCTAGGACTAGAATTTTTCTATGTGGAGCGTTTTCATAAGCACGAGATGAAATTCTTATTATTTTTTCTAGTTCATTTGCTAGATTTTTTTTATTTTCTAATCTTCCTGCTGTATCAATAATAACATTATCATAACCTTTGCTAAGTGCTTTTGTAATTGTATCAAAAGCAACTGCACTTGGGTCATGCCCTTGCTTAGTGCTTACAATATCGCAATTATTCTTACTAGCCCAAAGTTCAAGTTGCATAATTGCACCTGCTCTAAAAGTATCACAAGCTCCTAGTAAAACTTTTTTGCCTTGATTTTTATAAAAATTACTTAATTTTCCTATAGTTGTAGTCTTTCCTACTCCATTTACACCTAATATCAATTCTACAAATGGTTTATCATTAGAATTTGAATTAGGATTTTCATACATAAAATATGAGCTCATTACTCTTTCTAAATCCGCTCTTTCAACTATATCTTTAGGCGGTAAGTAGTATAAAATCTCTTCTACTATTTCATAAGTAATATCAGCATTTACTAGCATTTCTTCTAATAAATCTTTACTTATTTTTTCGTTCTTTGGTTTTACTTGATTTATAGCTTCAAGTGTTTTTGCTAAGCCTTTTTTTAAAAAATCTAACATTATTTCATAACCTTTTGAATATCAATATCAAGCATTTCTTCATAAACTGCACCTAGATAGTTGTTTATGTTTTTACCATTTTGGTCGTATAAAGCAATATATGGAATGCCGTTAATTTCTCCTAAAACTTTTAAAAATGTGTAATTATTATCGCCTGTAACAATATCATAGCTAATACCATTATCCTTAATAAATTTAGCTATTTCTTCATCGCTTTTATCTTCTAATAAAACACCAATAACTCTTAATCTATCTTTATATTTTAATGCTAAATCATTTAAGTGTGGAATTTCAGCTTTACAAGGTGGGCACCAAGTAGTAAAGAAATTAAATAATATAATTTTATCATTTGAAGTAAATTCTAAGTCTTTATTATCATTATTAATTCTTTTAATTTCAAAAATCTCATCGCTATTATAAAATTTTAAAGAGAATTTAATTAGTCTATTAAAATCAGGTTCTTTTTTAACTTCAACTTGAGTAATTTGTTCGCTTTCTTCTTCTTTTTTATCTTCTTTCTTATCAAAACAAGCGGTAAAAAACAATAAAGCAACGCTTAGCAATATAGCTTTCATTTTAATTCCTTATGTAATATGCTTATAAATTTTTTAGGTTAGATTATGGATAAAAAGTTAATAAGAGAAAAATTTCATAAAGAAAATTATAAATTTTGTAAAAATTACGGAAGTTTTAGAGCTATTTTAAAAATAATATCTAAAGTTAAAACAAATAAAAAATTAAATCTTTTAATTTACATTGCAAAAGATAAAGAAATAAATCTATAT
>NZ_JAHCZE010000040.1:0-15257 GCF_018501205.1 Campylobacter sp. 2018MI01
GCTAAGTATGATAATATAATTTATTATGTAAAAGTGCTTAATAATCTTTTAACAAATATAAGTTATAAAGATGAATTAGATAATCAAGTAAGCATAGATTTTATAAATTCAAAAATTAATTTAAAAATAAATGATGATATTTTTAAATATAGTATTCCAAAAAATTATGATGTAATAAGGTGAGGTTATGGTAATAGATATTGATTTAAAAGATAAAGCATATAAAGTTTATATAGATGAAGAATTAAAAATAAATAAAGATTATGTAATTTTAACTAATACAACTTTAGAAAAACTATACTTAAATGATGTTTTACAAAAAATAGGAAAACAACCAAAAGCGATAATAGTTATACCAGATGGAGAAGAATACAAAAATCAAGAAAGCGTTAATTATATTTTAGAAGAACTATTTAAGGCTGAAATTAGTAGAAGTGATTTGCTAATTAATCTTGGCGGCGGGGTAATTAGCGATATTGGTGGCTTTGTAGCTAGTATTTATAAGCGTGGAATAAAACATATAAATATAGCTACAACCTTACTTGCTAGTGTTGATGCAGCAGTAGGTGGTAAAACAGGCATAAACAATGCTTATGGCAAAAATCTAATAGGCACATTCAAGCAACCTAGTGCTGTTTATATTTTCACAAATTATTTTAAGACTTTAAAAAAGGCTGAATTAAGTGCTGCTATGGCTGAAGTTATTAAAATGGCTGTTTGTTTTGATTTGGATTTTTATAACAAATTAAGCAAATTAAGTTTTGATGATATTTTTGATAATATCTTAGAATTTGTAGAAAAATCAATAAAAATTAAAGCAAATGTAGTAATAAATGATGAGTTTGAAGATAATCTTAGAATGAAACTAAATTATGGTCATACTTTTGCTCATGTTATAGAAAATGAGACGAATTATAAAGGCTATTTACACGGAGAAGCTGTTGCTATTGGTATGGTTATGGCTAATAAATTGGCTTGTAATTTAGGTTTAATTTCAAAAGAATTTGAAATAAGTATTTTAAATACTTTAAAGAATTTTAATCTACCTACATTTTATAAAATCAATTCATCTTCTAAATTCTATGAAGGATTTTTCCAAGATAAAAAAACTCTAAGTGGAAAAATCAACTTTATTTTACCTAGCAAAGAAGATTTAAGTATTATTAAAAATGATATTTCAAAAGATGAGATATTAAAAGTTTTAAGGGAATTTGAATGAGATTTTTATTAGCTTTTTTTGTTTTTGTAACTTTTATTTATGCAGAAAATACAGAAGAATTTACAAAAAACCTTGAGGGCGTGTATTCTGTCAAAGAAAAATTGCATATTATAAATAATGAATTAAAAGACAATATCACTATAAAAAATTATAAAAATTATCAAGAATATTTAAGATTAAAAAATGAATTAAAAGAAGCAAATGAAAATTTATTAAAAGCTAAAAAAACTCAAAAAGAACAATTAGAAAATACCATAAAATCACTTGAAGATAAACTAAGTGTATTAAAAGATTATGAAAGCTACAGCGTAGTAAAATATTTAAATCTACCAAGTGAGCCTACTGAATATAAAAAGATTTCAAATATTTATTTAGTTATTGAAGGTTTATCAGAGCGTAAAGAATTAGCTAATGAGAAAAAAGAATATGAAATAAAGTTAAAAGATTTTACTACATTAGTATCTAAAATAGATAAGAAAACAAAGCTTTTACAAGAACTATATGACATTGAGCCAAGTGAGAATTTAAGTCAAGAATTAGTATATTCTATAAAAGAATTAAATGATTATAAAAGCGCTTTAGAAAATATCACAAATGCTTTTGAGATATTTAAAGTTAAGGCAAATAACACAATTAAGCTTATAAATAACGATATAAAAAAGCAATATGATAGTGCTATATTTTTTATAGCAATTATTATTTGTATATTTATTGCTAGGTATTTATTAGGTTTGATGCTTAGAAAATATGTTGATGATAAAGATAAAGTTTATACTTCTTTCAAGATTTTAAATATATTTACTTTTATTATTGTTTCTATGTTTTCTATATTTTATTTTGTTGAAAATATAAGCTATTTAGTAAGCGTACTAGGATTTGCATCAGCTGGTCTTGCTATTGCTATGAAAGATATGTTTATGAGCTTACTTGGTTGGGCTACTTTACAATTTGGTGGTGGCTTTCATGTAGGTGATAGGGTAAAGGTTAGTAAAAATGGAGTTACTTATGTAGGAGATATTATTGATATTTCTTTACTTAAGATGACTATATACGAAGATGTTACATATACTACTTTTTTGACAAATCGTCGTGCTGGAAGAATTATTTACATACCAAATCACTATATTTTCACAGAATTAATATCAAATTATAATTATTCTTATATGAAAACCGTTTGGGATGGAATAGATATAGTAATAGATTTTTCAAGTAATCTTGAAAAGGCAAAACAAATAATTTTAGAATCAGCTAGTTCTCATACTCAAGCATTCAGCGATAGTGCAAAAAAAGCAATTCAAAAAATGAGAAATCATTATCAAATGAAAAATTCAGGAACAGACCCAAAACTATTTGTAATGTTAGAGCAATACGGGATTAAAATATCTATTTGGTATATGACAAATTCAAGAGAAGCTCTTAAAATGCGTTCAATAGTAAGTGAAGAAATTATTAAAAGATTAAAAGCAAGTGATGATATAAAATTAGCTTTCCCATCACAAACTATTTATATGGATAAAAGAAATAATCAGCCATTTTTAAAGGATAATAATGAAAATATATATTAAAACTTTTGGTTGTAGAACCAATATTTACGATAGCGAACTAATCAAAAGCTACATAAAAGATAATGAAATAATAAATGATGAATTGCAAGCTGATATGATAGTAATTAATTCTTGCACGGTTACTAATCAAGCCGATTTAGGCTTAAAGCAATATATAAGACATATTAAAAATCATAATCCAAATACTAAATTCATCTTAACAGGTTGTGCTGCGGCAAGTATTGGCAAAAGCTTATATGATAGCAAAATAGTTGATGGTGTAATGGGTGCATCTTTAAAGTCAAATATAAATAAGTTTATACTAAATCCAAAGGAATTTGATTTAGGAAATCTAAATTTCATAGATGAAAAAATAGTAAGCAATTACGAAAACCACACAAAAGCATTTGTTAAAATCCAAGAAGGCTGCGATTTTGCTTGTTCTTATTGTATTATTCCTAGTGTAAGGGGTGGGGCTAGAAGCCTAAAATTAGAGCAAATTATAAATCAGATAAAAACCCTAGCTAATAATGGTTATAAAGAAGTAGTTTTAACAGGCACAAATATAGGTAGTTACGGAAAGGATTTAAATCTATCTTTAGCAAAATTACTTAAAGAAATTAGCAAAATAAATGGGATTAAAAGAGTTCGTTTAGGTAGCATTGAGCCGGTTCAAATTGATGATGAGTTTAAAGAATTATTAGACGAAGATTTTATTGAAAAACATCTTCACATAGCCTTACAACACACAAATGAAAAAATGCTAAAACTAATGCAAAGAAGAAATAAAGCTTATAAAGACTTAGAATTATTTGAATATTTAGCTAATAAAGGTTATGCCTTAGGCACTGATTATATAGTAGGTCATCCAGGTGAGAGTGATGAAATATGGGCTGATGCTATTAATAATTTTAAAAAATTTCCAATAACTCATCTTCACGCTTTTGTGTATTCTAAAAGAGACGGGACAAAAAGCGTAGAATTAGCAAAGACTTTAGGCGAAGTTGATAAAAATATCTCAAAGCAAAGATTAAATGAGATTAAAGAAATTACTAGATTAAAAAATTATGAATTTAGAAAAAATCAAAAAGATTTAATAGTATTAGTAGAGCAGTTTAAAGACGGCTATTATCAAGGATATGACCAATATTTTAATTTAATTAAAATCAAATCAGATAAAGATTTATTAAAAACTTGGATAAATATTAAAGATTACGAGGTAGAAATTGACAAAAATAAAGCCATTTACTAAAAATATCAAAATAATAATCGCTTGCATAATTCTTGCAATTATAGCTTTAGGAATATTTTCGCTAAGTAAAAAAGAGCAAAATATATCTTTAAACGAGTTTTCATCATTAGAATTAAAAAATATTTCAAATGCTTACATTTATGAAAATATGCTTTATTTTTCAATAAATGATAAAGATTATAAAATTCTAGCTGATGAAGAAATAATCAAAAAAATCTTAAAATACAAAAGTGTAGAAAATAAAACAGAATTTGATTATTCAATAATTTTAGTTTTTATTATGATAATAATTTTTATTTATTATCTAATATATTTAAGAAATCTTAGCACAAAACAAGGCATATCAAATCATCCAATTAATAATGTCTTAAAGCCTGAATTTAGATTTGTTATCAAAACAGATAGTAATTTTAATGATGTTATAGGTCAGTTTAAAGCCAAAGAAGAATTAAGAAAATTAAGCTCTATTTTTAAAACCAACAATCCTTGTTTAATAAAAGGAGTGTTATTAACAGGTGCTAGTGGAGTAGGTAAGACTATGTTAGCAAGAGCTTTAGCAAATGAGTGTGGGGTTAATTTTTTATACCAAAGCGCAAGTAGCTTTAATGAAATTTTTGTAGGTCTTGGAGCAAAAAGGGTTAGAGAATTGTTTGCAAATGCTAAAAAATTAGCACCTTGTATAGTGTTTATTGATGAAATTGACGCACTTGGAAAGCAGCGTGGCAATGCTTTAGCAAACGATAGTGAAAATACACTTAATGAATTGCTAACTCAAATAGACGGCTTTGCAGAGCTTAAAAATGTCTTAGTAATTGCTGCTACAAATAGAGCTGATGTTTTAGATACGGCTTTACTTAGAAGATTTGATAAAAAAATTCATTTTACCTTACCAAATTATAGCGACAGAATAGAATTCTTTAAACAACTTGTTAAAAAAGATTTAATAAGTTCTGATTTTAATTTAGATTATTTAGCTTATATTTCAAAAGGTTTTAGCGGGGCTTCTTTTAAAAGCTTAGAAAATGAATTGTTGCTAAGAGATAGATTAAGCGAAAGAGAAATAATAAATGAAATTTTAGTGATAAAACACGGAATTAGCGAAGATTTAGAATTAAGCGAAAACGAGCAATATATTCAAGCTATTTATCAAGCAGGTAAAATCACTATGGCAAAGATTTGTGATGCGAATTTAATTTATGCTAATTTATTTACATTTGAGTATCTTTATCCAAACGAGCATATAAAATCATTTTCAGAAATAAAAAACGAAATCAAAATTCTTTTATCAGGAATGTTAGCAAATGAATTATTTTTAGGCGAAAATTACAATAATTTTTCTAAAGATAGAGATAAAATACAAGAATTAAGCAAATTTTATGTGGAATTTGAAATATCATCTTTAGAAGAAGAATGTAAAGAATATTTAAAAGCTTATGAAGAAGAGATTAAAAATACAGCAAATGAATTACTCTTAAATAAAGAAATATTTTTTTAAAGGATAAAAATGGATATTATAAAAATAGGGATAATTACGAGTTCAGATAGAGCAAGTGCAGGAGTTTATGAAGATATTAGTGGAGCAGAAATTAGAAAAATTATGCAAGAATATTTATTAAATGAAATTGATTTTAAATACTCATTAATCCCTGATGAAGAAGAACTAATTACAAATGAGATTATTAAAATGGCTGATGAATTTGAATGCGATTTGGTATTTACCACAGGTGGAACAGGACCAGCTTTAAGAGATGTTACACCAGAAGCAACAAAAAAAGCAATTGAGCGTGAATTACCAGGGTTTGGAGAATTAATGCGTGCAAGCTCACTTAAGATTGTCCCAACAGCAATCCTAAGCCGTCAATTAGCGGGGACAAGGGGTAAAACTCTAATAATCAATCTCCCAGGTAAGCCAAAAGCAATTCGTGAATGTATAGAGCCTATTTTTCCTGCGATACCATATTGCCTAGACTTAATGAATGCAAGTTATATAAATGAGAGCGAAAATGCACCAAAGGTATTTAGACCAAAAAGTAAGTAAAAAATATTCAAAAATGCACACAAGTGCAATAATTATTTAATAAAAAAAATTATAATTTAAAACTTTAATTTTTAAGGAGAATAATATGAATAGGAAAATTGTGTTTTCATTAGTATTATTATCGGCTTTTTCTTATGCAAATGCAGAGACTAGAACGCCATTACAAATAGGTATAGCGAGTGGTGATAGTGAGATCCAAAATAAAAATCACCTTGAAAAATGTATTAATTCTGTGCCTAGCAACAGAAGTATTAATGGCTTGAACGATTGTGCTAAGCTAAGAAAAATGAACGATAAATTTTATGTTCATTGTGTCGCTGAAAATCAAGATATAACTGATAATTCAAGTTATTTTCACTTGATAAATATTTTAACTCAAAAAGGCGATGTTACTAAGAACCCAGAAAAGGTTAGATATGAAGCATTAAGACAATGTGGAGTTAGCTATTTTGATGTGTTGATGTATTCAGCTTATAAAATGGCTATGAAATATACACCTAATGATAAAGCTAGAAATTTTATTGTTAGTTATAGAGATAATGTTATTAAAGAGAAATTAAATAAAACTAACAAAGAAGTATGTAAAAAAGTTCTTGAAGCAGAATTAAATTATATTAATAACTATGCTACAAGAAGTTTAGATGATATAAATTATGACCCATATTATGCTGCAGTTGGTTATAAAGCACCTGAAGTTCAAAATTTAAAAGATTCTAAAAACTTTACTACTACAGTTAATTTAAAATCTGACTTAGATAAAAATGATGATAAGAAAATCATTCAAGAATACTATAAAGAATTTCAAACTAATACAACTGGTAGAGTTGTAGTTTCAAGTAGTCCAACAGTTATTAATGGTCAATATTTGGTGTATTTGTTAGATCAAAATGAGTTTGCAGGAAGTAATGGTTGGGTATATAAAAACTTCTCAAATATTGTTGGTGATAAAACAAACGCTAGCGATATTACAGGAATGAAAGGTTGTGTAGGATTAGACGAAGGAAGCTTAACAACAAATACAATTGATTCTTGGGATAAAAATAAATTAATTTTTGTTAATGAAAACTATAATAACCCTGTAGTTTTAGGTGTTTGTGATGTTTATAATAAGTATTTAGAAAAAAATAACAATCCTAATGCTTTTGCTAAAAGTAGAGCTTTAGAAGCGATTTTATTAAAAAATTCAAAAATCAAACCTTATAACTCAAATGATTATTTTGCTGATTATAATGATAATAGCAATGGTAACCGTGTTAATGATTACGCTGGTGGTGTTAGTAAGTGCTATAATTATGATTTAGAACATTATTCATCAAAATTTTCAAGAGTTAATTATTTTGATTATTTCAATAATATAGAATTTAGAAAAGATGATGCTCAAGAAATAGTTAGAAAAAATTATGTATTTAGTATCCACAAAAATAATACTACTAGAAAAGGTATTGTATTAGATGATAACAGCACTTATAATTTTAGCGTCAATGTAAGACCTTCTTTTAAAGTTAATAAACAATACGAATCTTACAGAAATGGTTCTGTTGTAAATACTCAAGTATCAAATCTAGCTGTTAAATTTATCCCTGATGCTAACTATTATCAAATAACAAATGAAGCAAATCAAACTGATAAAAACGATAGCAAACCTTTAAAAGTTTCTAATTTAGATGATGTTTATATTGCTTTAAATAATGATAAAACTCCATTTAATGCTGAAGATAGAAAAGCAAGTAATATTTCAGTTAAATATTATCTAACAAGTTTTCAATTAACAAAGCAAAGAATGGCAGATGCAAATGGTGCAGTAGATGCTAATGAAGAAGTAATCTCAGACAATAATCAATATGAATTAGTTCAGAAAGAAAACATAACTGGTTTTGGATTAAAATTTACAAAAGATACATTCAAAAAACTAGCTAAAATTGATGATAATGATTTATTAAAAGGTAATATTTATGAATTTACATTCAAACCTTTAGAAATTGTAGAAGTAATTACTGAAACAAACAGAGAAGAAGTATGCCCTTCAAGTGGTGTTTGTAAAATTCAAGAAGTAAAAAGAACTTATAAAAGACCAATGTTTCAAGCATCAGGTAAAGATATTGTAGAAGGTGCTCCAAAGGGTAGTGTAAAAATTATCTTAGGTCATAGTGAAATGCCAAATGGTATTAATTTTGGAACAGCTTATAATAATATTGATGCTACTAAAATATTAGAAAATAATAAAATTGCTTCAAATACAAAAGTAGCTGATAAGATTTATACAAGAACAAGTAGCCAAGATATATATTTAGGCTTTACAAAACCAGATGTTAAAGTTCTTTATAATCAATACATTAAGTTTTATAATGGTTCTGATGAGTTAAATGCAGATATTTATAATGGAACTCAAAAACTTTCAAAATCAATTACAGAATGTAAAGGTTATTATCCAATTGATAACAAAATGGTTCTACATTTAAAAGATAAATTAGCTGTAAATCAAAATTATCAATTTAGATACGAAATTGCAGAATATGATAGAATTTTTGAAGAATGTTCAGTATTAGGCGATAGAAGTTCAAATACATTCTCAATTAGACCAGATAGCATTACTTATAAAGTAGGCACACTTGATACATTTGATAAAAAAGCAGGTAAAGAAGATAAAAAATATCCAAACAATAATGTAACTTTCACTGCGGATTTAAAAGATGATAGATTTGGAATTAGTGTTGCAGAATTAAAAGTAAGTGATTCAAAAGGTAGTGTTAAGAAATTCTATTTAGAAGATAAAAACTCAGTTCAATTAAATCAAGTTGGCTCAAAAGCTACTGCTAGAACATTTGTTGATTTTAATAAAACAAATGGTAATTTTGATATAAAAACCGTATTTCCTTTAGTAACAGACGCTCAAATAGCATTCTCTGAAAATAAATTTACTATAGGAGATTTAGAGCAAGATTTATGCGTAAATTCTAATGTTGCTGTAGATATTACTAATGCTAATAAGATTAATTCAGATGGTAAAATTAACTGCCAAACTCCAGGTAATGAACTTACTGTTAATTTTATAGCAGATGAGACATTAGGCTTAGAAAAAGACAAGAATGAAAATGTAAAGATCCCAGATGTAACAAATAAAAATTTTGTTAATTATGTTCCATTTAGCGATAATGATAGTGAAAGATTAACTATCCCATTACAAATCACAAGCAAAAATGCTAATGAATATTTTTATAAAAAATTTAGCGATAATGAAGTAGAATTAAAATTGGTTTTAGATTACAGTAAAGTACCTGATTTAAATAAAATGATTATAAAGGTAGATCCACGTAATACTACATTAGATATTACAGCAACTAGCAAGATAGGTGAGTTTAGCATAAATAATCTAAATAAGACTTTTGATGAAAAATTAGTAGAACTTCAGGGTGCAAAATTAAGTGATTATGATGAAAATAATTTTGATGCAAAAGACTTTGGTAAAATCAATTTCAAAATTGGTTATTTAAAAAATACAGGCACTAAGCCTAATTTAGACCCTGTATTTAAAATAACTGGAGCAAATGCTGAAGTAAAATTTAAAAACTCTAAACCATTAAAATATCCTAATATCTTGACAAATTCATACGAATTTGCTTATACAGGAATGTTCTTTAAGGATTTAAAAGAAACTAAAGACAAATCATTAGTTATCAATTATGACAACGCTGGGGTGTTTAAATATGATAATAATAAATTTGTTAAAGTTCCAAACGCTAATATTAAAGATTTTACAAAATTATTTAATGGAGCTAAGGGTGATTTTACCTTTACTAGTGATTATTCAAAAACTACATTTAGTGGAGATACATATAATATTCCAAGCAGTGTAGAAAGTAATCAATATTTTAAAGATACTTTAAGATTTAGAATTGATCCAAAAAAAGCCAATAGTTACTTAAATTCTGACGCTACATTTACAATTGAATTTGTAAAATAATTATCTAGCCCTTAGTTTATCTAAGGGCTTTTATTTTTAACATATATTTCTTATTAATTTATTTACTATTTTTTAACATTATTTTAACTTAGCATAAATAGAATTAGCGATTTTAATTATTAAAATATTAAAGGAGCTATATGAAATTATCTTACAAAATTACTTTATTTGCTTTTGTTTCATTACTGATTATTAATTTAAGTGCTATTTTAGTAGCTAGTAAAGGTATGAATGAATTAGACAATATCGCTCAAGAAGCTCTTGACAATATGAGTGTTGATGACGCGAAAAAAACAGCAGTTAGTATTACTAGCTTAATTACTTCAATGTCTAAAAAAATTCATTCAGCAAGTGAAAATCAAGAAAGTTATAATAAAAATATTCTTACATTTTTAAGTGAATTAGACTTAAAAAATCGCTCTGTTAATTTATTTGTAATTAATAAAAAAGGCGAATATGTAATGCACTATTTAAAAGATAGAATTGGTGAAAATGCTTATAATAAAAAAGATTCTAATGGTAAATTATATATACAAGAAATAATTCAAACAGCAAATAATGGCGGTGGATTTGTAACAACTCATATGAAAGCTGATAAGACAAGACCAGAAAGAGATGTGGTGTATTATGTAGAAAAAGATAGTTTTAATGATTATGTATATATAAGCGTAATTTATTTAGTAGAAGCTAAAGAAGAAATAGCAGGAATTAGTGCAAAAGTATTGGATAAGAAAAATGAAGTTGTTTTAAATTATTCTGTATTTGCAGTTATTTTATGTATTATTATCCTTGCTTTATGGCTGATTGTTATTAGAATTTGGATTAGTAAACCATTAAATGAACTAACCCAAAAAGCTTATGATTTATCTAAAGGAGATGGGGATTTAACTAAACTTTTAGAAATAAAAGGCAAAGATGAAATAGCAAGTGCTAGTAAAGCTATAAATGATTTCATTGGTAAGATTAGGACTTTAATTAACGAAGTAAAACAAATATCTTATGAAAACAAAACAATAGCAGCCGAGCTTAGTAGTGTTAGTATGCAAACAGGAAAAAGAAGTGAAGAAAGTTTTAATATAGTTGAAAATGTTGTTGAAGAAGGTAAATTAACTAAGGATAGTTTATCATCAGGTATAAATAGTGCTAATGATAGTAAAAATGA
Organism: Campylobacter sp. 2018MI01; assembly: GCF_018501205.1. Lineage (NCBI taxonomy): Bacteria > Pseudomonadati > Campylobacterota > Epsilonproteobacteria > Campylobacterales > Campylobacteraceae > Campylobacter > Campylobacter sp. 2018MI01. The sequence goes on from NZ_JAHCZE010000040.1 coordinate 11,177, forward strand.
GCTAAGAGATAGCACTGATAGTATTCACGAAACAATTAATACAATTAGCTCTTTAACAGATGAAATAGATAGAAGTGCTAGTATAGAAAGTGCTTTAGCTAGTAAGATTGAGCAATTAAGCCGTGATGCTGATAATGTTAAATCTATTTTAGAAATAATTAATGATGTAGCAGACCAGACTAACTTACTTGCATTAAATGCTGCAATTGAAGCAGCACGTGCAGGAGAGCATGGTAGAGGATTTGCCGTAGTAGCTGATGAAGTAAGAAGCCTAGCAGAAAGAACTCAAAAAAGCCTTAGTGAAATAAATGCAACAATAAGTGTTATAGTTCAAGGTATTAAAGATGCAAGCGAGCAAATGAGTGATAACTCTAAGCAAATTGGCAATCTAACAAATGTTGCAAATGGTAGTGAAGAGCTAATTAAAAATATGGAACAAAAATTAAAAGAAGCAATAATTAGTAGCGATAAGACTGTGGATAATTATATTAACGCTAGCAAACAAATTGAAGATATTTTAAATGAAGTTTCGCAAATTGCAAAAATTACTAATGAAAACGCAAGAAGTGTAGAAGAAATAGCAAAAGCTGCAAGTCAATTAACTAATATCAGCGAAGAATTAGATAAAAAATTAAGCGAATTTAAATCATAATATATTCTTGCTAAGATTTTGTATTTAAGGAGTTTTAATGTCTTGGATATACTTAATCTTAGCAGGTGCTTTTGAGATTGGTTGGCCTATTGGCTTTAAATTAGCTAGTAATGGCTCAAAAATATGGATAATGTTTTCTATAGTATCAATGGGGCTTAGCGGGTTATTTTTGTATTTAGCGCAAAAAATATTCCTATCAGCACAGCTTATATTGTATGGACTGGTATTGGTGGGTTAGGAACGGCTTTGATTGGGATTATGATTTTTAATGATAGTATTAGCTTTTTAAAACTTATGTTTTTAAGTCTTATATTAATAGGGTTAGTTGGAATTAAAATTGTAAGTTGATATTAAAAAAGATATATTTTAATAATTTGTTTATTTTATTAAATCTTATAAACATTTATATAACTTAGAATATATTTATATAAAATATTTAAAAATATTTTTAATTTTATAAATACCCCCCCCCATTTTGTTAGTAATTGATTAACCTTTATATATTGATTTTTAACTATAATAAAGCATTTTTCATTTATTTTTTAGGGGAGAAAATGAATAGAACTATAAAATTATCTTTAATAACTTTTATATTAGCGGGGGGGGGTAATTTAGCTCTTGCTGATACTATTCCAAGCACTGCTATAAATTCTTTAGCGTATCATAAGATAACTTTGAATAATAAGCAATCTATTTTAAGTAATACTTATGATAAAGCTACTGATATAACATTTACAAGTAATGATGTTAATAAACATATTATTTTAGGTGAAAATAATAAAGAGCATATAATTAAAGATGTTAATATTAATCTTACTCAAAATAATGGAAGAATTTGGGCTCAAGGAAATTTAACTTTAAATAATTTAAATATTTCAAAAGTTATTAATAGTGAGCATGGTTTTATAATCAGCAATAATTCTAATGTAAAAATGGTAGATGGAAGTTTAAAAAATATTGCTATTAATTTAGGTAGTTCTAGCGCAAACGGTTCACTTAGTCTAGATAAAGTATCTTTAGAGAATATTAAATATGGTTATATGACAGATAAAAGTGCTGGTTTGGTTATTTCAAATTCAACAATAAAAGATAGCGATTTTAAGCACAATACTACTATAGATAATTCTGTATTATCTGGTACCATAAAAGGAAATATTACGCTTGTTAATAAAGTGGATTTATCTAAAGCTACTATAGATACTACTGATTTAAAATTGAATAATATCGAAGTTAAAGGGCTAGGAAATGATAAATCAGAATTGAAAGCAAGTGGTTGGATAACTAATTCCGGTAATGTTAGTTTAGATAATATTGCAATAAATAATACAAATATTAAAACAAATCATCATATAATTTTAGGTAATAGTGGCAATGATCATGATGTTAACTTAATTATAAATAATAGCGATTTAACTAATACTGCTATAAATCGTTATTCTAAAAATGTAAATAATGCAGTTTTAACTATTAATGATAGTAGATTAAATAATACTAATTTAGCTAATGATAATGCAGGACTTGGAAACGTATTTATAAATGATAGTATTATTAATAATACAGATAGTAATGTAAGTATTAACAAAGGCGATAATAAAGGAACTTTTTATTTTAAAAATTCAGAAGTAAATAGCGTTATAAATGGTGGAATTCTTAATTTTGATAATTCACAAGTTAAAGGTAATATTAGTGGTGAGCTTAATTTTACAAACAAATCAAAAATTGATGCAACTATTAGCAGTGGTAATATTACTTTAGATAATTCAGAAATAAGTGGAAGTATAACTGCGAGTAATTTAACTGCTACAAATAATTCAATTATAAATAGCAAATCTATTATAAGTGGAACTACTGATATTAAAAATAGCACAATAAAAGCTGATATTTCAAGTAAGAATTTAAATATTACAAATTCAACTGCTAGTGGAACTGCTGATAAAAAATTAGATATAAAATCTACCGGAAATCATATGCAATTAAATGGGGTTACATTTAGCGATGTTGCTCTTAGTTCTGGCAATAATAGAATTGATTTAAACGGAGATAATACCTTTAATAGAATTTTAGTAGAAAATACTAGCCCAAAAGGAACAGGTCATCATATAACTTTAGGTAATAATGCTAGTGCTACATTTAATGATAGTGAATTTATAAATACTGCTATTAATAATTACTCTTGGACTTATAACAACACGACTACTTTTAATAAATCAAAATTTACTAATACTTCAATAGGTTCAGCTAGTGCAGCATCTACTTCTAAAGTGTATATAAACGATAGTGAAATCAACAATACAGATACTAATGCAACAATAGGTGGTGGGACTATTTATCTTACTAATTCCACAATAAATAGTGATTTTACTGGTGGTCATATATATTTTGATACTAAAAGTAAAGTAACAGGCACTTTAAAAGGTTCTAGTTTTCATTTAAACAATATTACTAAATCAGCAATTAATGATAATATTAAGTTAGAAAGTGGAAATATAATTGCTTATGAAAGTCTTGAATTAGATGGTAAAAAGGATTTCATAAAAGAAAATACGGATTTAAATTTTTTAATTGAAAATAATTCGGAACTAAGGCTTAATAATTTAAATATATCAAATACGGAAATTAATTCTTGGAAATATAATAAAGATGAATTGACAAATAATAAATTATATATATCAAATTCTACTTTAAATGAAGTTGGGATTGGCTCAAAGGTTAATGGTGCTATTAAATATCTAACCGATTATTTAAGTTTAGATAATGTTGATATAAACAATACTCAAGCAAACAAAACTATGTATGCAAAAGTAATTGATATTAAAGGTGGTAATATAACAATACCTATGATTACTACTCTGCATCAAATTTATGCAAAAAATATAGATGGGAGAGATTTTTTCAATGTAAATAAAACTGATACTTTTATCAATGTAGATAATGCAGTGATTAATTCAAATATAGAAACAGGCGAACTTCATCTTAAAAACAATTCAGTTTTAAATGGAAATATTCAAGGAACTCATAAAGTTTATATAGATAATTCTACTCTTAATGGAAATATTACGAAAGATAATAGAAATACTTGTTATGAGCAAGAAGGCTGCACCGGAGAAATAGAAGATGTAATCATCACAAACTCAACTATAAAAGGCGATATAAACGAAGTAGGTAATGTAAGCTTAACTAATACTAACCTAGAAGCTTCAAATGTAATAGTAAAAAATGATATTAGCATAGATAACTCAACTAGCACTGAAGCAAAAACCATCACAGGAAATTTCAAAGTAGGCAACGACTTTAAATCAAGTAATACAATTATTCAAGGTAGTATTAATACTACAAATAATATGGAATTAAATAATTCTAATATTAAAGGCGATATAACTGCTAATAATTTAACTTTAAATAATTCTAGTATTACTAATAAAGCTGATG
>NZ_JAHCZE010000041.1:0-15083 GCF_018501205.1 Campylobacter sp. 2018MI01
CAATATGATGCTTGTAAATATGTAAAATTACATTCAAAAATATATAATTCTTTTTCACAAGCTAAAGTGATAGCCGTAGTTTGCACTAAAGATATAATGAAAATATGTAATGGTTCAAGTTTGAAATATCAAAATCAAAATATTTTTATAGAAAATGAATTAATTTTACAAGATATGAATGTTTTAATAGATAAATTAAGAAAAAATAAATCTAATTTTTTAATGATAAAGAATTTTGGATTATTGATTTTTGATAGAGATTTTAATGGTTTATTTTCTAAAATTTTTGATATAGATTTGCAGGCTAAAATTTCTTTATAAATTAAATCTTTGTTAATGCTTATAAGATAGGATTTTTCTTTAAAAACACTTGAAATTAGGATAAATAATGATTACTTGGATGCAGCGTCATAAAAAATATTTAGTTGTTACAATTTGGATTAGCGTTATAGCATTTGTTGGTGCAGGAACTGTTGGTTGGGGTAGTGTAGATTTAAATAGTTCAAGAAGCAAATATGTAGCAAAAGTAGGAAATTTAGGCGTAACACATAAAGAATTTAATGATAAATATAGCGAATTATTTTATATTCAAAATCAATTATCTAATGGTGAATTAACAGAAGAACAAGCGTTAAAATTAGGACTGGATAAACAAGCATTAGTGGAATTAATAAGAGAAAAATTATTATTAAATTATGCTTATGATTTGGGATTTTATGCTAGTGAAGAAGAAGTTGTAAAAACAATAGCTAGCTATGAGTTATTTAATAAAAGTGAAGAAGATAAAACATTTGATAAAAGTAAATATTTAACATATTTGAAAAATTTAAGAATGAGTGAAGCAGATTTTGCTAATCAAATTAAAAATAAATTAGAAATTTCTAAATTATTAAAATTACTAGCAGTTCCAGCAAATAAAGAAGAATTAGAAATTGCAAATGCTAGTTTAAATATGCAAGATGAGATAAATTTAAAAACTATAGATTTGTCTAAAGAAGAAGATAAAATCAAATTAAGCGAAGATGAATTAAAGTCTTATTGGCAAGAACATAAAGATGAATATAAAACTGAACTATCATATAATTATTCTGTATATACATTAAATCCTAATTTAGACAATTTAATTGAAAGTGATATGAAAGCTTATTGGGAAAATAATAAATTTAATTATAAAGATGAAGAAGGCAAAATTAAAGAATATGAACTAGCATTAAATGATGTTAAGATAGATTTTGCTTTAAGTTTGTTAGAAAAAGAAGCTAAACTTGATTACATTAAGTTAAAAAATAATGAAATTAAATTCCAATCAACTACAAATCAAAATGCTTATTCTGAATTAGTTTTACAAAATAAAGATTTAAAAGTAGGTGAAATGAGTAAGCCTTTTATTATGGATAATAAATATTACATAGTAAGACTTGATAAAATAAATCAGCCAACTGCTTTAGAATTTGAAAAAGCTAAAATGATGGTAGAAGAAGATTTAAGAGAATTAAAATTTAAAGAATTATTGTCAAATACAGGTGAAGAAGAATTAAAAAAAGATAAAATTAATGGCAAAAATATAGGTTTTATATCTAAAGTTTCTAAAAATAATACCGATTTAACGGATACAGAATTTTTTACATTTGTGAGCGAGTTATTTTTAAAAAATACTAAAAAATCTTATGTGCTTTTAAATGATAAAGTATTAGTATATGAAATACTTTCTCAAAAATTAGTTGATAATACAAGTGAAAAGAATAATACTGATTTAAGTAATGAGTTGAAAAATATTAATTTTACTCTTATGCTTGATGATTTAATAAAAGAATTAGATAAGCGTTATGAAATTAAAAATTATTATAAAGGTAGTGAATTTTGAATATTTTAGCTATTGATCTTGGTTCTAGTTTAATAAAAGTAGCTATTGTTAGTTTTGATGGGGAAGGTATCAAAGTAGTTAGTGTTGCTAATACACAAACTTACGGAATTAAATCTGGAAAAATTACAAGCATTAATGACGCAAGTAATTCCATTAAAAAAGCAGTAAATAAGGTTAAGGAAAATTTAAGTATTAATATAGATAAAATTGCTGTTTCTGTTAGTGGAGCTTATACAAATTCTGTAACTGGATATGCTGACATAAGGCTAGATGCTAATGGCTCGGCAATTACGATTAAGGATATAGAAAAAGCAATTAATGCTGCTAGAACATCTGCAGATATTCATAGCGATCAAATTCCAATTCATATACTGCCTTATAGATTTAGAGCGAATAATACTGATAATATTGAAGATCCACTTGGTATGATGGCTTCAAGCTTTAGATTGGAAGCTAATATTATTACTATGAATAAAAATGATTATGAAAATATAAAGCAAATATTATCAAATGCTGATATAAAAAACTATGTTTTAGTATCTTCTATATATGCTAATTCAATTTATTGTTTAAATAACGATGAAAGAGAAAATGGTGTTGCTATCATTGATTGTGGTTCGCAAGTATGTGATATTGCAATATATGCTTATAATTCAATTATATGGATGTATTATTTTCCTTTTGGTTCTTGGCATATTACAAGCGATATTGCTAAATATCTTACCGCTAGCAATGAGGTTGCAGATAAAATTAAATTACAATTTTCTTTATTTAAAGATGAAGAAAATAGCACTCATGTAGAATATTACAAAACCGGTTCTCAAACTCTTGATAGAGTATCTGTTGAATCAGTTTCAAAGTGTGTAAATATGAGACTTACAGAAATGCTTGAATGTATATATGCTAGCATAGATGATAGTCCTTATGAGAAATTTTTCTCAAGAGTAGTTTTAACTGGAGGTTGTTTCAAAATAGACAATATGGCTGAAAGAGCAACTCCTAAATTTAACAATAAAGCCGTAAGAACCGTTATAGAAAAAAATAGCGTATTTTATGGGGATAATGAGATTTTTACTATGCCTGAATATACATGTTTATTAGGCCTATGTATGTATTCTTGTGGTTTTCATACTAAATATGAGCTTAATTCTAGTGGTGTTTTATTAACTAGACAAAAAACCACAGAATTAGAAAAAATTATAGATTTTTCGGTAGATAAAGAAATAGAAACTAAAAACAATACTTCTTATTACACAAATATAGATGTTAAGGAACAAAAATTGCTTAAGATTGAAAAAAATGACAAAGATGAAGTATTAGAGTCATTAAAGATTAGTTCTAATGAAGAAAAATCTGAAGGCGTTTTTGCTAAATCTTGGAAGAAAGTTTGTGCTTATATAGAAAGGATATTTTAAGAAATGGATTTTGATATTTTAGGTGATAATATAGATTTTAAAGTAATGGAGAGTGAAATGGATTGCGGCGTTAAGATAAAAGTAATTGGTGTTGGTGGAGCAGGTGGAAATATGATAAATCATATTGTAGAAACTTGTGCTAGTTCTTTAAAAGTTGATATTTCTAATGTAGATATTATGATTGCAAATACTGATATTCAAGATATAAATAGGTCAAAAGCAAACATTAAAATACAATTAGGACCAAAGAAGACAAATGGTCGTGGAGCTGGTGCAAATCCTGAAATAGGTAGAATTTCAGCTGAAGAAGTTGAAGATGAAATTAAAGAACGCTTAGCAGGAACAGAATTATTATTTATCGCTGAAGGTCTAGGTGGTGGAACTGGCACTGGTGCAGGTCCAGTTATTGCTAAAATTGCAAAATCTTTAGGCATACTTGTTGTTTCTGTTGCTACATTCCCATTTAGCTATGAAAAAGCTAGAATTAAAGCTGCTGAAAAAGGATTAGAAGAGCTAAAAAAAGAAAGCGATTGCGTTATATTAATCCAAAATGATAAGTTAAAATTAGTAGTTCCAAAAACTTTAAATACTAGAGAAGCTAACAAATTTGCTAATGATGTTTTAGTAAATGCTGTAACCGGCATAATTAAAATGTTATTAATTGAAGCTGATACTAATATAGATTTTGCAGATGTTACTTCTGTTATGAGCCATCGTGGAACAGCACTTATGGGAATGGGAAGAGCTGAAGGTGAAAATGCTATTAAAGAAGCGTATGCAAATGCAATTGATTCTCCATTATTAGAAAATTATACAACTAACCTACAAGATGCTAAAGCTATGATAGTATTTTTTAGCTATGGTGAAAATATTCCTTTCTTCCAACTTGTTGAGACAATGGAAGAGATTTCAAATTCTAGTAACGAAGATTTAAATGTATTCTGCGGACATGTATTAGATACTAGCTTGCCAGCTGATGCTGTTGAAGTTACTATTATAGCTACAGGTTTTGATGAAACAAGAGCACAAAAAGCTAAAATTGAGCAAGAGAGCAAAAAGCGTGAAGAAGAGTTAAGTTATAAAATAGTTCAACCTGAAATGCAAAAAGTAAGTGGTGGAACAATAAAAGTAGATTATAAAACTAGAGATTTTAACGAACCTGCATTCGTTAGAAATGGTCAAGATTAATATAAAAAATTGGCTTAAAATGTTGCTATAATTTTATTTATGGGGGACAAAATATCCCCCAAATGTCCCCGCAATATTTTTTGCATATATTTATTTAAAAAGATTTTATAAAGTATTTTAAAGCCGATTTAATGGGCTTTTATAAAGATTTTGTAAAGTATGTTGTAAAGGTTTTTTAAAAGCATTTTATAAAATGTAAAGCAAAAACTCTTATTTTATACACTTTGTAAAGCACTTACATTTTACAAAAATCAAGCTTAAATAACGAGCACATAAAGCTTTCAACTTATTTTATATCACTTACATTCTTTACATAAGTTTATATAATAAAAAATCTAGCAATGATTAAAAACCATTGCTAGATTTTTTTCTAAAAGCAAAATAAATTAAGATTAATTGTAAACACGCTAAAAATAGTATTAATTTTATAGAATTTAAAAAGCCAATTTCGTAATTATTATTAAAAATTATAGATATTATCATCACAGCATAGCTTCCAAAACTTTGTTGAAAAGTATTTATATAATTATTTGCATTTGTTTTATCTTTAGAAATTTTTATAGAGTAAGAAATTAAAGCACTCATAGATAAGCCTTGTGCGAAAGCATAAATTAAATAACATATTGAAAGATTTAATAATGTTTTTTCTTCAATATTTAATAATAAAATATTTGCAATTATTATGATAAAAATACCTAGCAAACTTAATTTAAAAGAGCCAAATTTATCGCTTAAATATCCGCTTATTGGAGATAAAATAGCAGCAATTAATGAGCCTAAAAGCATTACTTTACTAGCTTCAAAATTATCATAATTTTTATTCATAATTAAATAATTCGGTAGTATTAACGAGTAGCTTAAAGCAAAAAACTGCATTAAAAATACAATTAAAGTAGATGAGAAAAATTGCAAATTCTTAGCACTTGCAATAATTTTGCTTTTATTTAGCATAAAAATAATTAAAATACTAAAAAATAAAATATAAATATATTTAATACTTATAGCAACACTAATTACTAGCAATACAATTAATATATATTCTTTTAAGTCTAATTTATATTTTGTTCCAAGATTTGGAATATTTTTAATTCCTAAAACAAAGGCAAAAACCAAAAAAGGTATTAAAAATATAAAAATATCTTTAAACTGAAAATATTTCATAATAAATCCACCATAAATTGGCCCAAAACCAGGTGCAGTCGCTACTAAAAATATACAAAATCCCATCAAAAATCCGAAGTATTTTTCACTAGCTTTAAAAATTACCATATTAAACATAAGTGGTAGAGCAATACCTGCAGCAATTCCTTGTAAAAATCTAGCAAAAACTAAAATATAAAACTCACTTGCACTTGAGCAAATTATTAGGCTTATTAAAAATAATAAATTAGTAAAAATAAAAAGTTTTTTAGTATTTATTTGATTTACTAAATATGAGCTTAGTGGCATTGTAAGTGTGATTGCTAGTAAAAACATAGAAGTAAGCAAAGAAGCCTTATTAATATCAATATTAAAAGTTTGTATTAAATAAGCAAAAGTTACATTTAAAGAAGTTTCAATTAATACGCTTAAAAATGATATTAAGCCTAAAGATATTAGGCTTAAAATTAGATTTTTATTCATTAAAATCAATTACATATCTAAAAGAATTTGAATTATTCAATAAATCATCATAAGCTTTATTAATTTCATCAGGTTTTATGATTTTAACTTCTGGATAAATTGAGTGTTTTAATGAAAATTCAAGCATTTCTTTAGTTTCTTTAATGCCACCTATTAATGAGCCATAAATTTTCTTATGACTTACTCTAATTAAGGCATTTAGACTAATTGATACTTGCTCGTTTATTGGTGGTAAGCCAACGATTGCCATTTCTCCGCCGTATTTTAAAGCTCTTGCATACGCTAAGACATCATATTTACTTGGAATTGTGCTAATTATTACATCAAATTTTTTATCAACCTTATTAATATCATTATAATAATTACTTGCTCCAAGTTTAATAGCTGCTTCTTTTTTAGTATCGTTTCTAGCTATTACACTAACATTTGCACCCATTGCTTTTGCGTATTTAAAAGCCATTACACCCAAGCCTCCAAATCCTGCGATTGCTACATCCATACCTTTACTAACTTTAGAGAATTTAAGTGGAGAATAAGTAGTAATTCCTGCACAAAAAAGTGGAGCAATTAGTTTTAGTGGAGCATTATTAGGAACTTTAATTGCATAGTTTTTATGAACTTTTATATAATTTGAATATCCGCCTTTAGTAATTTCTGAATTATTAAAATAATCAACGCTATTATAAGTCCAAACAGCACCTTTTTGACAAAATTGCTCATTTGAGTTTAAACAAGCATCACATTCACCACAAGAATTAATCAAACAACCAATTCCTGCGTAATTTCCTATTTCAAATTCTTTTACATTTTTACCGATTTCAACTACTAAGCCAACTACTTCATGACCTGGAACTATAGGATATTTTGTAGCTTTCCATTCATTTTTAGCAGCGTGAATATCACTATGGCAAATCCCACAATACATAGTTTTAATCAATATCTCATCATCTCTTAAAGCACTTCTTTTAAAAGTAATTGGCTTAAAATTAGCACTTTCATCATAAGCTGCAAAGCCTTTAGTTATAATTTCACTCATATTTTTTCCTTATTTGCAAGTTAATTCTAAAGTGGCGTTTAGTTTAAAATCACTATCTTTTTCTATTGGTGTATCATCGTATTTATAATCAGCACCTAATATTTGATTTTGTGCTAATTCATAATGTTTTATTGATTTTATTTCACAAATTTTATTTGTAAGATTAGAATATTTATCTTTTATACTTATAGCTTTTTTAAATATTTCATCATACAATTCTTGTTTTATTATGCTTATTTCTTCTTTACTAACTGATAGATTTAAGGCAGGAGAATTAATTGTAATATACTCATTATTAGCTAGTATGTTATCTATATCTTTTAATAAATTCTTATAGTTTTGATATTCCTCTTTTTTAAACTCGCATCTTAAAGCAGAATCAAATTTATAACCATTTGGAATATTCATTCCATCTTGATAGGCTATATTAGGTTGTAATATATAGCTTCCACCTTCACATAAATTACTTTCTTTTACTCTTTCTAATACCTTAGAGAATAACTCTTCTATTTCATTCTTTTCATTTTCATTTAGATTTTCTTTTATACTAAGTTGTTTTGTCATAGTAAATTTTGGATTTGAAATATAAGAATCATAATTTAATCTTTTTTCTACTTCTATTGTTTGCTCAATAACAATTTCATCTTTATTTATTAAATACTCATAAATTTTAGTAGATATTAATCCTAATATAAAGAATATAAATAAACTAAAGCATAAGCTAAAACCTTTTAAAAAATTTTTCATTCTATCTCCTTAAAAAATAAATTCCATAAGCATAGATTATGCCAAAAATAGCACCAAAAATATGAGCCTGCCAAGCAATATTTTGAAAAATCACAGCAGAAATTATACTAGTTACTACAATAGCTATTAAAAATCCATTTTGTCTTAAAATAATTGCAGCATAACCCATCAAAGCACTAATAGCTCCACTAGCTCCAAGTAAAATGAAATTATAATATCCCATATTTATCATTAAATAATAATACCCCAAAGATGAAATAATTGCACCTACAAAATACACAATTAGTAAGTGTTTGATATTTAAAAATCTAAGAATTTGAGATAGCATAAAAAGCATTACCATATTCATAAAAATATGCTCAAAATCTCCGTGCAAAAACGAGTAGGTAAAAAATGTATAAAAATCACTTCCATAATAAAGTGCAAAGTTATTTATAAATACAGATTTACCAAATAAAAATTCAAGTAAATAAATCAACACATTTAAAAAAATAATCGCATAAAAAACCATTTTAACCCTTTAATATTTTTAAAGTTATATAATAAATTATCATTTTATTAAAAAGGGTTAAAAATGCAAAAAAAAGTATATTTTTATGCGACCTGTCTAGCAAGTGCTGCTATGCAGAATACTATTTTAAACTCTATTAAGCTTTTAAGAAGTGCTGGAGTTGAAGTGATTTTTAAAAAAGATCAAACCTGTTGCGGTCAGCCAAGTTATAACACAGGGTATTTTAAAGATACTAAAAAAGTAGCTTTATATAATGCCGAATTATTTAGTGAAGATTTGCCAGTAGTAATTCCTAGTGGAAGTTGCGGTGGTATGATGAGCCATGATTATGTTGAGCTTTTTAAAGATGACGCAAATTATGAAAAAATTAAAAAATTTAGCTCAAAAGTAATAGAGCTTAGTCAATATTTAGAACAAATCGGATTTAAGATAGAAGATAAAGGAGAGCCTATTAAGGTTACTTGGCATAGCAATTGCCACGCTTTAAGAGTGCAAAAAAGCATTGAAGCTTCTAAAAATTTATTAAGAAGTCTTAAAAATGTTGAATTAGTTGAGCTTAAATACGAGGAAGAATGCTGCGGATTTGGTGGGACTTTTAGTGTAAAAGAGCCTGAAATCTCAAACGCTATGGCAACTGCAAAAGTAAATGATATAGTTGAAAGTGGAGCAAAGGTTATAATTTCAGCTGATGGTGGGTGTTTATTAAACATTCGTGGAACTATTGCAAAAATGGGTCTTGATATCAAAACTTATCATTTATATGACTTTTTAGCTGCTAGAATGCAAGGAGAAAAGATATGAAAAATCATAGTGAATTAATTAAAACTAAATTAGCTGATAAACAAATGAGAGAAAATGTAAGCTCTGCAATGCACGCCTTACAAGATAGAAGAAAAAACCTAATAAATGCAAAATTTCAAGATTGGCAAGGGCTTAGAACAAAAGCACAAAAAGCTAAAAATAATGCTTTATATACCTTAAAAGATAGGGTATTAGAATTTGAAAAAAATGCTACAAAAAATGGAATGAAAGTGCATTTTGCAAATACTAAAGAAGATGCTTGTGAGATAATTTATGAGCTAATGATGGAAAAGAAAATTAGCAAAGTCTTAAAAGGCAAATCAATGGCTAGTGAAGAAATAGGCTTAAATCACTATTTAGAACACAAAGGCTTAAATGCAATTGAGACTGATTTAGGAGAGCTAATTTTACAATTAGGTAATGAAACTCCTGTTCATATAGTTGTTCCTGCAATTCATAAAAATCGTTATGAAATAGGAGAATTATTTAGTGAAAAATTAGGCGTAGCTAAAGAAAGTGAGCCTGAAAAATTAAATGCAATTGCTAGAACTCATTTAAGAAATGAATTTGAAGGTTTGCAAATGGGAATTAGCGGGGTAAATTTTGCAATTTCAAGTGAAGGTGCTATTTGGCTGATTGAAAACGAAGGCAATGGTAGAATGTGCACAACTGCTCCAACTATTCATGTAGCAATTTGTGGAATTGAAAAAATAGTAGAGAGTTTTACTGATGCAGCTACAACTGATACATTATTAACTCCATCTGCTACAGGACAATTTATCCCTGCATATAATAATATTATTACAGGTCCTAGAAAAGCTGATGAGCTAGATGGTCCTAAAGAAGTGCATATAATATTATTTAACAACCATAGAACAAATATTTTAAGTAACGAAGATTATTATGAAGCATTACGCTGCATTAGATGTGGTGCTTGTATGAACTTTTGTCCTGTGTATGATAAAATCGGCGGTCATAGTTATGATGCTGTTTATCCTGGTCCAATTGGAGAAGTTATATCTCCGCAATTATTCGGTATGAAAGAGCATGGAGATATTTTAAGTTTATGTTCTTTATGTGGTCGTTGCTCTGAAGTTTGCCCTGTAAAAATCCCACTTGATAGTATGATTAGAAAATTACGCCGTGATAAGATAGGTGAAGCTGGGGACAATGCTCCACTAGGTGCAAATGAATTAGAGCATAGTGCAATGGAAAGCTATGGATTTGCTAAGTTTGCTGATATTGCTACAAGTCCAAAAATGTGGAGAGTTGCTATTGGTAACGCAAGTAAGTTTAACTGGCTATTACAAAGTCTAGGAACAAGCCTACCTGTGCTTAAAAATTGGGCTACTTATAAAGACTTACCTGAACTTAAAGGAAATATTTATAAAGAATTAGAAAACTTAGAAGGAGTTTCTTATGAATAAGAGAATTGAAGAGATAAGCAATCGCTCAAGAAATCAGATTTTAAATGCAATTGAATGTGGTGTAAGACACGAGTTAAATGATAAAAGTATAGACCCAAGTGTGCATATAAAACAAAGCGATAATCCTTTAGAAGAAACTAAAACTAAAATGAGTGAAAACAAATTTGAAGTTCATGAAGTTAGTGGCTTAGACAATGTTTATGATGAAATAAACAAAATCACAAGCTCTTATGGATATTCATCTTTAATTTATCCAAAAAGCCTAAGTGCTGATGTAGAAAAAATAAATGCAAGTAAAAAAGTTTGTTTTGATAAAAGCGTAGAAGAATTAAGAAGTGAAGTTTTTCATAGTGATTTTTCAGTAATTGATGTAGAATTTGCTATTAGCTCACATGGGGTTGCTTGTATAAAATCAAGTGCAAATCAACCAAGAATGCTAAGCCTTGCTCCAATGCTTTGCATTATGCTACTTGATAAAACAAAAATTGAGCCTTCACTTGCTAGTGGTCTTGCTAGAATAAAAGCTGAAAATGAGATTTTACCTACTAATATTTTATATATTGCAGGTCCTAGTAGAACATCTGATATTGAGCTTGTAACCGTTTTTGGAGTTCATGGAAGTCAAAAAGTTCATATAATATTTTACTAAAATTTACCCCTAATATTAGGGGTAAAATATTATTATTTTATATTCTAATCATTTTAAATTCTCATTTGTAATTTTTATATTTAAGCATTAATTTAAAGTATTTAATATTCTTCTAAATAAGGGGAAAATATGAATGAGAATTTAAAAATTAATTTAAAAGATAGCAAAAGAATTGTAATCAAAGTTGGCACATCAACTCTAACTTATGAGAATGGTAATTTAAACTTAGGATTAATTAATAAGTTAGCTTGGGTTTTAGCTGATTTGAAAAATCAAGGAAAAGAAGTTGTATTGGTTACTTCAGGTGCGATTGGGGTTGGTTCAAAAAAACTTGGCTTTAAGCAAAGACCTACAATTACCATGGAAAAACAAGCAGCAGCAGCAATAGGTCAAGCAGAGCTTATGCATATTTATCAAAACGCATTTGCTAATTTTAGTTCATTTGTAGCACAAGTTTTACTAACTAAAGATGATTTTGAAATAGAACAAAGAAAACAAAATACTGAAAACACTTTAAATACTTTATTAAAATACGAAATTATCCCGATAATTAATGCTAATGATACTATTTCAACTTATGAGATTGAATTTAGTGATAATGATAGCCTTTCAGCTAGTGTTGCTTGTCTAATCAAGGCTGATTTGCTAATAATTTTAAGTGATATAGACGCATTTTATACAGCAAATCCTAAGAACAATCCTAATGCAAAAAGAATTTCTTATGTAGAAAAAATCACAGATGAGATTATGCAAATGGGCGGAGATAAAGGTAGTGAGTTTAGTATAGGTGGTATGAAGACAAAATTACAAGCTGCAAGTAATTGTGCTAAAAATGGTGTAAGAATGGCTATTTTAAATGGCTCTAATCCTATGAATATTAGCGAGTTAATTAGTGGTGCTGATATAGGAACTATTTTTGATAAGGAGTAAAAATGATTGATATTTTATGCAAGAATGCAAAAAATGCAAAGACTAAATTAGCTAAGCTTAATTCAAGTATTAAAAAAGAAGTTTTAAATTCTTGTGCTGATGAAATACTTGCAAATATTGATGGTTTATTAAAAGCAAACCTTAAAGATATTAATGATAATTCAAATCTAAAAAGTGCTTTTGTAGATAGATTAAGACTTAATGAAAATAGAATAAATAATATGATAAGCACTTTAAGAAATGTTGCTTTACTTGATGATGTAGTGGGTAGGGTAGTATTTGGAAAGACTTTAGAAAATGGTCTAAAAATGCAGCAAATTAAGGTGCCTTTAGGAGTAGTTGCTATTATTTTTGAATCTCGTCCTAATGTTTGCGTAGATGCTTTTGCACTATGTTTTAAGAGTTCTAATGTAGTGATTTTAAGGGGTGGAAAGGAAGCTTTAAATACTAATTTATTTTTAGTTTCAATTTTTCAAAAGGTATTAAAAAGGTTTGATTTAGATGAGAATTTCGTTCAGATTGTAAGTGATACTAACAGGGATTTAGTAAAAGAGCTTTTAAGGGCGAATGATTATATAGATGTGGTAATTCCAAGGGGTAGTGCTAGTTTGATTAATGAAGTTAAAAATAATAGCCTAATTCCTTGCATTCAAACAGGAGTAGGGAATTGTCATATTTATGTTGATTATAATGCGAAAATAGATGATGCTATAAATATTATAAATAATGCTAAAACGCAAAGACCAGGGGTATGTAATAGTGTAGAGACTTTACTCATTAATAAAAATATAGCTAGTGAGATTTTGCCTTTATTAGAAAGCAAAATGCCTAATGTAGAACTTAGAGTTTGCACTAAGTGTGAGAAATTTTTAAAAAATTATAAAAAGGCAAACGAGAGTGATTGGGAAGAAGAATTTGAAGATTTAATACTAGCTATTAAAATAGTAGATGATATTAATGAAGCTATACTTCACATTCAAAAATACAGCACAAATCATTCAGAAGCGATAATTTCTCAAGATTATACTAATATTAATAAGTTCTTAGATGAGATTGATTCAGCAGTTTTATATGTAAATGCTAGCACTAGATTTAGCGATGGTGCGGAATTTGGCTATGCAGCTGAAATAGGAATAAGCACTCAAAAACTTCATGCAAGAGGTCCTATGGGATTAAATGAATTAACAACTACAAAATATCAAATCATAGGAAATGCTCATATTAGAAAATAAACTTAAAGCCTAATTTTTAGGCTTTAATATAAGCGTCATTTTAATACCATCTTCATTGCTATAATAATTTTTTAAGATTTTTTCTTCTTTAAATTGAAGTTTTTTATATAAATTAATAGCATTTATATTGCTTACTCTTACTTCTAAAAATATCTTTTCTTTATTTAATACTTTAGCATTATTAATTAGTTCTTCGCATAATTTTGTGCCTATTTTTAAACCCTTAAATTCATCTTTTATCGCTAAAGAATATATTCTAATACTATTTTTATAAGTAAGCTTCATAATATATCCAGCTACTTTTTTATCACATAAAAAAATAAATATATTTTCTTTTTTTATGTGATATAAGAAATTATTTTTACTTAACTTAAAACAATCATTTTTAAAACATTCTTCTTCAATTAGCAAAAGGTCTTTTAAATGAGTTTTAGTAGCTTTTATAATCATAGTTTTTGATATATTGTGTATTTTGGTATGATTTTTTCTGGACGATACGACATTTTAACTTTTTTTAGGTTTTCAAAGCCCATATCATCTCCTACATTTATGTATTTACAATCATATTTTTCTTTTAAAACTTTTGAAAATTCTCTAAAGATAAATTGAGCACAACCTAAAGTTTCAAAATCAGTTTTTTCAATCAATACACTTGCTGTATCGCTACATATTTTTTCGCCTATTGTAAAGCCTTTTAATTCATCATCAATATAAATTACTAAGCCATCTAGTCCTAATGTCTCGTAATCTTGTAAGCATTTTTTAATCGCTAATCTTTCTTGATAAATTCCATCTAAAAACGCATCTACTTCTGCTTTTGGAACATATTTAATCCTATCGCTTACCCATTTATCAAAAAGCATTTTTATATCATCGCTATGTTTTTTGCAATCTAATGTCTGTAAAAAATAATTTGGATATACTCTTTTAAATTTATTAATTTCGGTTCTTTTAGTGTGATAAGCATTACCCCTAAGCTCTATTAAATCATCGCTTACATATATATAATCTGCTAATTTTTTTTCTATTATATAATTATCTAGTGAGCTAAACATAACTTCACCTTCATTTGTATGGGTAATAAATCCTTCTAAGAAGTTATCACAAACATATTCAATTTTAGAGTAATATGTAGAAGTATTGTTTTCATTCATAATCTTAAAGCATTCTGGTATGCTATCATAACAATCTTGAGGTTTTCCTAGTGGTGGTAATAACATAGATAATTCTCCACCATTCATAACAAATAAGCAAAATGTATTATTGATTATTGAATAAAATCCACTAGCTTTAGAAAGCCAAATATAGTTCGCACAAAATGAATAATCACTGACATTAACATCAAAATCCTTTAAGTATTCTTGCATAATTGGTTTTGTTTTTAAGTCAAATGATTTTAGTGTATGTCCTTGTAGTTTTATCTCTGCCACTTTAATCCTTTTTTTAAAAAAATGTCGCGATTATAGGTTATTAAAGTAACTTATTAGATATAATCAATTAGCTAAATTAATTATTTTCTAAGTGTTTTATAAATAGTTCAAATTAGAGAATTTGTTAATTTTTACTTTTATATTTTTAGAAATATATGTAGATTTTGACTATATTAAGTTTTTTATAAATTCTATTGTTGTGATTTAATCATATAAGTATATTTTTAAAT
>NZ_JAHCZE010000042.1:0-14624 GCF_018501205.1 Campylobacter sp. 2018MI01
TAATCATTTCTTGAGTTATACATAGGCTTTATACATTCTTTCATAGCGAAGATATATTTGTTTGTATGTGCTTTAGTTATATCATTTCTTTCTATTTCAGTAGTAGCCGGTAGAACTAAATCAGCATATCTTGCACTAGCAGTCCAAAAACAATCTTGAACTATAAAGCTATCAACCTTAGCAAATGCTTTTAATTGTCTATTTCTATCTTGATGATGGTGCATTGGATTACCACCAGCCCAATAAATTGACTTAATTAAAGGGAAGGTCTTAACTTTGCCATCAAATTCATATTCTTTACCAGGATTTTCAAGCATATCTACTATTCTTGAAACAGGAATTACTTCGTTAGTTCTATTATCCCACTCCCCTTTTATAGTAGTTTTTGTGCTAATTCCTGCAAGTCCAGGAAAACCACTAAAATTATTTGCTTTATCTTCAATATTACCACTATTAGCATTGCCCGTAACTGCACCCGGAGTTGGAACTCCACCATCTGAATAATGGTAGCTAAACCCATATCCACCACCATCAAGTCCAATTTGTCCTAAAACAGATGCAAGAGTTATCATAGCCCAGTGAGCTTGTTCTCCGTGATGAGCCCTTTGAAAACCCCAACCTGCCATAATCATAGTTCTATTTTTAGCCATAAGTTCTGCTAATTCTTTTATTTTTTCTGCTTTTATACCTGTGATTTTTTCTGCTAATTCAGGAGTTTTTGGATTATTCTCATCAAATAATCTTTCTTTTAATTTAGCAAATCCTACCGTGTATTTTTTAAGGAATTTTTCATCGTGAAGATTGTTTTTAATTAGATGATAACACATTGCTTCTACTAAGGCAACATCGGTTGTAGGGTTAATAAATACTTGCTTAGCACCTAAAAATCTCGCTGTATCATTATATACTGGGTCAATATTAATTACTTTTATTTTTCCATCTTTAACTAATGCTTGTAATTTTTCTAAATAAGGGTAAGTTTCATGTAATGGCACACCCCAAGCAATTTGATTTGTATTAATCATATCATTTGACCATAAAACAACCACTTTTGAATGCTCTAATACATTGTCCCAAGAAGTTTGCTTAGCACTTGATTCATCAACACCACTAATATAAGGAGTAATTGCACGAATACAATGAGTTGAGTATGTAAGAGTTCTAGTAGTGCAACCTCCAGCTATATTTAACATTCTTCCAAGTAAGCTTTGTGGGTTATTAACGCTTCCAACGCAAAACCAACCATAACTACCGCCATAAACAGCATTAGAGCCATATTTTTCATAAACTCTTTTAAGCTCATTAGCTACTAATTCATAAGCTTTTTCCCAAGTAATCTCAACAAATTCTTCTTTACCCCTTAAGTTTTTAGGAGCTTTTTCAAATCCTTTTTCTAAAACACTTTTTCTAACGCTTGGGTTTTTAATTCTATCTTGTGAATATACTCTATTTACTACACCATTCATAAGAGTTGTTGGTTTAAAATCCCCATTAAAAGCCTTAAATCCTTCAACTTTGCTACTTCTAATAATAGGATGATAAGCTCCAAAATGTGAAGCACTAATTAAGCTTTCATCTATTTTAGGAATAGCGTTTTCACCAATAAAATCAACAGCACCTAAACTTGACGCACTAGCTGCTACTCCTGCTGCACCTTTTAAAAAGCTTCTACGAGATAACTTTTCCATAAATTCTCCTTAAAAATTTAAATAAAACTTAATTTTATAAGTTAGATAAAATTATAATAAAATAATTTAAGAATTAAGTAAATGGAATAATATATTCTTAATTATTATATAGATATTAAATACCCCCCCCCAATAGCAAAAAGGAATAATATGTAAATATAATGAAAACTATATTATTTAAGAAGAATTAATTAAAAATGGAATTTAAAATATAATTTTAAATTCCAAAGCAAAAAACACTAAAATATAAGATTAAATAAAGCTAAAATTATAAGTATAAATACAAAACCTATAACACCTATTAAAGTTTCTAGCATAGTCCAAGTTTTAAGAGTTGTTTTTTCATCTAAACCAAATAAGCCTTTTACAAGCCAAAATCCAGAATCGTTAAAATGAGAGCAAACAACACTACCACAAGCTATTGCTAAAACGATAGCAACTTTATCAAATTCTGCAATTGATGTATTTGCTGCAATAATTGGTGCCATTAAACCAGCTGTTGTAGTAAGTGCAACAGTAGCTGAACCTTGAGCAATTCTAATAATTGCTGCTATTATAAAACCAGCTAAAATAACAGGAACGCCTAAATTAGCTAAAGTTCCAGCCAACGCATCACCTATTCCACTAGCTCTTAAAACACCGCCAAACATACCGCCTGCACCGGTTACAAGCACTACAGAACAAATTGCAGGAAGAGCTTTTTCACAATATTTTTCAAGATTTTTAGCACCTAAGCTCTTATTAAATACAATAATACAAATTATTAAAGTAATCATAAGAGCGATTGGAGTTTGACCTATTAGATTTAAAACATTAAAACATATATCATTTTTTGCGATTATTTCTAATTTTTGCATAGATGAGATAATTGCACTTATAAAAATCAATACTACAGGGGTTAATAATATAAATATTACGGTTAAGAATTTAGGTTTATGTTTAATTTCTATTTTTTCATCTTCAAATAAATCTGGTGCTTTAAAATACATTTTTTTACCAGAATAAAGCCCAAATAAATAAGAGCTAAAATACCAAGTAGGAAGACCAATAATAAGTCCTAATATTAAAACCCAACCAACATTAGCGTCTATTGTAGCTGCTGCTGCAACTGGACCTGGGTGTGGTGGTAAGAAAACATGCATTACAGAAAACGCACCAACCGAAGGAAGTGCATAAGTTAAAACAGAACCTTTTAATTTATGAGCTACGCTTAATATAACAGGCAACATTACAATTAACCCTGCATCAAAAAATATAGGGAAAGCAAAAATCAATGAAGCTAAACCTAGTGCAAATGGAGCTCTTTGCACCCCAAAAAACTCAATTAAAGTATCAGCTAAAACTTGAGCTCCACCAGAAACTTCTAAAATTTTACCTATCATAGCACCAATACCAACTAATAAAGCAACACTTGCTAAAGTTGAACCAAAACCACCAAGCATTACTCCTAAAATTTTATCAAGCGGCGTATTGGCTGCTAAAGAAGTTAAAAAACTTATTATTATTAATGATATGAAAGCGTGAATTTTTAATTTCATAATCATAAATAATAATAAAACAACCGCAACTGCGGCAACACATAATAAGTAAGAAGCACTAAGCTCTTGCATTATTTCTCCTTTTATTTGAATTTATGTAATATTAAGAAAAATAGGTTAAAAATAGCAAGATTTTTATAAAAAAGGATAATTAATGAAACATTATAATATTGTTGTAATGGGAGTGTGTGGCTGTGGCAAAAGTACGGTTGGAGCTATGATTGCAAATAGTTTAGGAGCTAGCTTTATAGATGGAGATGATTTACACCCAAGAGCAAATATAGAAAAAATGCAAAGTGGGGTTCCATTAAATGATTTAGATAGAGAACCTTGGCTTGAAAGAATTGCTGATGTATTTTACTCAATTTCAAGAAGAAATCGCTCTTGTGTCATAGCTTGTTCTGCATTAAAAAAACAATATAGAGATAAAATAAGACAATCTGGTAAAATTATCTTCATTCATTTACACGGCTCAAAAGAATTAATAATGCAAAGAATGAGTAAAAGAAGCGGTCATTATATGAAAGAAAATATGATTGATTCTCAATTTTCAACATTGGAATTTCCACACAATGAAGACTTGGTAATAAATATTGATATTACTCCACCTATTGGAGAAATTGTTGAAGATGCACTAATAAAACTAGACCAACTTTAATATTTTTGCATTTCTTCAAAAATCAACATTATCTCTTCTTGCGTTAAAATACCTAAGTGATAATAAAAAGTTTCATCATTGAAATTAACTTCTTTAAATTTCTTTCCAATTTCTGATTTTGGTTTGAAATTTACCCCATCTTTTGTATAAAAAAATTGTATCGGTATTAAAGAAATTGGGAATTTATTCAATAATTCAGGATTGTCAAAAATATCAATATTTAAAATTTTTACATTCAAATTACCTAGTTCATTATAAACTGATTTTAAAATTGGCTGAAATTGATTGCAAGATGAATTACTAGTATTACAAAAATTTAACAATATATTTGAATTATAATTTTTAATAATACTATTATCTATATAAGTTAATTCAAAACCATCTGTTTTTGTATAACTACCTTCGTTGTAATAATAATACCAAATGCCAAAAGCAGCTATTAATATAGCAAAAAACACTTTTGTCTTCATTTTAAAAACCTTTAAATTTAATAAAGGTATTTTAAAATATTTCTTTTAATCCCTAATAATTAGGGATTAAAAATATTATTTAGATTTAAAACTTAAAGTAGCAGTAAGCTGTAAAGTATCTCCGTATCTATCAAGATTATAAGGCAATTTTATACCAGCTGCAATAATTTGCAAGCCATCTTGAGGTTTGCTAAGAGTTAAAGTTGCAATACCTTTTTCATCGGTTGTAATATCATCTATATCATCATTTTGGTCTTCAAATTCAACCCCACTAATAGGTTTTCCATCTAACAATACTTGAACTTTTAATTTATCACCTACTTTTTTGTCTAGTGGATTTTCTAATGGAATTATTTCAAACTTTAATCCTAAAGGCTTACTTGATGCTTCGTCCCAAGCGAATATACTTTTACCCATTTTAAATATTTTTCTAGTTTGGGTTACTTCATTTGCACCTGTAATGTCGGTAATTTCATTTCTAGCTTGAGAATAATGTTTGCCATCTTTTGTAAAAGTATAATAACCAAAATCATAATTTACACTAGCTACTGATGGATTACCTTCTATAAAGATTTTATTATTTAAATAATCATATCCAGCTTTAAGCTTTTTACCCTTAGAATCTTTTGCACTTACACCAAATATTCTATCGCTTTGAAATTGACCCCAGTGATCATCAGCCCAAAATCCAACCTTATAACCATCATCTGTTTTCATTGGAAAAAATTGATGAGCAAATGCAGAACTTGCAACAAAAATACTAGCTAATGTAATTTTACTTAACTTCATAACATATCCTTTTTTTAAATTAATTTGATATTGATTATTATATGAATTATTTATTAATTTTTTCTTAATTTGATAATAATTTTAATTTTCTTTAATAAATATATTTTTTACAAATAAAAAAGGATTTTAAATAAGATAAATATTATCTTTTTTTTGATATATTTTTAATACAAATTTTAAAATTAAGGAGAAAAGATGTTTAAATTAAGAACATTAAATTATGCAACAAATGCGTTTTCAGGCTTTTTAACTGAAGAAACTTTCAATTATCACTATGGTAAACACCATCAAACTTATGTTAATAATCTTAACAATTTGATTGCTGGAACAGAATTTGAAAAAAAAGATTTAGTTGATATTATCTTAACTTCTAAAGAAGGTATTTTTAATAATGCTGCACAAGTTTATAATCACGATTTTTATTTTGACTGCATTAGTCCAAAAGAAAGTAAAATGAGTGCTGAATTAGAAAAAGCAATTAATGAAGCTTTTGGAACCTGTTCAAACTTTAAAGATGAATTTATAAAAGGTGCTACAGGCTTATTTGGTAGTGGATGGTTTTGGCTTGTATATAATACTACAAGTAAAAAACTTGAATTAGTAAAAACAAGCAATGCAGCAACTCCAATTACTGATAAATTAATTCCTTTATTAGTTGTTGATGTTTGGGAACACGCTTATTATATTGACCACAGAAATGCAAGAGCAGCTTACCTTGAAGGTTTTTATAAGCATATTAATTGGGAATTCGTATCAAGTGCTTACGAATGGGCTTTAAAAGAAGGCTTTAATTCTGTTAAATTCTATGCAAATGAATTGCATAAATAATTCTTAGCCTACTTTTGTAGGCTTATCTTTTATATACTTGAATGTTAAATTGTGCTTTTATTAAATTCTTATCAGATTTTAAAACTATTGGGAAATGAACTCGTAAAATATTTGGAAAATTATCTAAAGAATCTATGAAATCATAAAAAATAGTTGGACTTGTTATTTTTGTGCTTACTGATAACTGATAGCTTACATAATCTTCGCTAAAATCTAAATTCTTATCTAAATTCACTTCATCAAAAAAAGTCTTGCAATGATTTTTAAATTTTTCAATATCAAATTCATTATGAATTTTTGCTAAATTGGTTTTATTCTCTGATAAATAATCATTTAATTGTCTTTCAATACTTTCATTTTTTGCTTTATTTTGCTGAAATTTTGAATTTGAAGAGCTTAAAACTTCATTTGCAACTTTTAATTTATTTACACTTGGAATTATAAGCAAAGCACTAAGAGTAAAAATAGTAATCAAAAATATACTCAACCATAATAGCAACTTTACTATATCAATTTTACTCATACTATTATCTTTATTCATTAAAACCCTCAGAATTTTCAATAGTGTTAATGCTTACAAAGTTATACCAACCAGAATTTAATTGTATAAAATTAGTTTTTGATGTTTCAAAAATACTTTGAAGCGGTGTTTGCAATAAATTATTATAAATTTCTTTTGTTGGAGTAATTCCTTTAATCAATAAGCTTTTTTGCTCCATTAGAACTTCATTTAAAACTATACTATCAGGAACTAAGTCAAATAAATTTTTTATACTCTTTTTTAAATTTATATTAGAAGCTTGTATATCACTTACTAAAGCTATATATTCTTTATTTAAAATAATTTCATTCCTATTTTTTCCTATTAATTCTATCATTTTATCACTATTTTCTTTGGCTTGTTGTGCGTCGCTATATGCTAATTCTTGTTTTATTTTTATAAATACAGCAAAAAATATAATTACAAAAATAATGAAGATTAAAAAATAAAAGCATAATTTATTAAATTTATTTAATATAGGTTTTTGTTCAGCATTTTTAAGACTATATATCAATTTTTGCTCCTAAATCATTACTGCTTAATTTTAACATTTCCTTAAATATATCAATCGTATATACAATAGGCTTTATTAATAATTCACTTTCAATATAAGAATGCATAGCTTTAGAGCTTTTTTCGTGTTCAAATATAATAATATTATTAATAAAATCACTATCATAAATATTGTTATTATAAAATTCTTTAATCGCACTATTTATATATTCAAATATTTGCATATCCAAGCTAAATGATTGTAAATTTTCATTCAAATCAGAATTTAAATCAGCTCCTAAATCAAAATTATCATCAACCTTTACATTATCAAATTCATCAAAATCAAGTTCTTCTAATGTATCGTTATTACTATCTAATTCAATTTCTTCTTCTAATTCTAAAGATTGATGGTCTTCTTCATTATCTTTATTGATTTTAAGCTCAAAATAACTACCAAATTTAAATTTTTTACCATCATAAATCATTAAAGTAATGAATTCTCCGTATTTTAACACAAATAAACTTATGCTATCAAATACAAAACCATCTGATTTTTTATCTTGAATTAGTTTAAACAATATGCTAAAAGGAGAATAAATTAAATCCACTTGCAATTCATCAAAAACAATATCAGCATTGATTAATTCAGTTTTTGCCGCATACAAAAATGAGTTATCAAAGATTTTTAAACTAACAGCACTACTATCAACACCAAATTTTTGTAAATCTGTTTTATTAATTGTCGGCACCATTCCTTGACCGATACTAGTAAATAAAAGTGAAACATAAGTAAAATAATGATTATCAATTAAGGTTTTTATATATTTTAGTAATTTATTTTTATCCTCTTCAATAAAAGTTCTTTGATGAATTTTAATAATTTTTTCATTTTTAACAGAATAAGCTTCTATACCACAACTTTTATCCTTAATTACTAAATTAATAAAAATAGTTGATAGGTATTTTCTTATATTAAACATAAAAACCTTCTTCATTTAATTTAAGCTCTAGTTTATTAAATTCCTTATTTATTAAATTAACAGAATTTTCTTCATCTAATAATATCGGTTTTGAAATAATATAAGCAATTGTAGAAAATGGCTTAGCTAAAATCATCTTATCCCAACTTTTAGCCCTATAAAATCTACTTGCAGCATTATCAAAAATAATCGTAGGAATTTTATATTTTAAAGCTATTTTATAAGAGCCTGCTGAAATACTATGATAAGGTCCTCTAGGTCCATCAGGAGTAATATATACATCATGACCTTGTCCTAAAAGACTTTTAATTTCAAGCAATGCTTTAACTGGAGAATCATAAGTGCTACCCCTAACAGCATTTATATTAAAGTATTTCATAACACTAGCAATTAATTCTCCATCTTTGTGATTACTTATTAATACATAAGGCTTTTTTTTATAACCATTTTTCTTCATATAAGCAAAAATAAAAGCCATCATAGTAAGTTTTCCATGCCAAAAAAGTACTATGCAAGGCTCTTTAGGTAAAGTTTTTTCTCCATAAAATCTTTTTTTACAAGTTAAATAAATAATATTTAAAAGTATAAATATTATAAAAGCTAAAATTTTAACTTTGTATTTCGCCATAAAGGGTTGTCCTAGAAGTCTTTGTAATCTTTACATCAACCATTTTTCCAAGCAATTCTTCGCTACCATTTACAACTATTAAGAAATTATTATCACTTCTTCCTGCTATAGTTTGATTTTCTCTTAATTCTTCAAAATATACTTTATAAGTTTTATTTAATTGTGCTGCACTAATCTCATCTAAAATTTCATTGTATAAACTTTGTAATTTAGTTAGCCTTGCACTTGCTATATTTTCAGGAATTTGATTTGGCATTGTTGCTGCAGGTGTTAGTGGTCTTTTAGAATACTTAAATGAAAAAATTTGCTCAAATCTAATTTTTCTCATTACATCAAGTGTTAATTCAAAATCTTCATCGCTCTCACCAGGAAATGCCACGATAATATCTGTTGATATACTAGCACTTGGAACTAATTCTCTTAATTTTAAAGCCCTATTTATAAACCATTCTCTAGTATAACCACGCTTCATAGCTTTTAAAATACTTGTGCTACCACTTTGTAAAGGCATATGCATACTTTTACAAATTTTAGGATTTTTTGCAAAAGTTTCTAAAAACTTATCATCCATATGAAGTGGGTGTGGGCTAGTAAATCTAATCCTTTCAAGCCCATCAACCTCGCTAATCTCATTTAAAAGGTCTGAAAAATCCATTTTAGGATGGTTACTTGAAAATCTTTTACCATAATTATTTACATTTTGTCCTAGCAAAAATACTTCACTAGCTCCGTTGCTAACGGCTTTTTTTACTTCATTTAAAATAATATTTTTTGGAATACTTAGCTCATCTCCACGAGTGTGTGGGACGATACAATAAGCACAATGCTTATCACAACCTATCATAATATTTACATAGCTTTTATAAATACTATTTCTAAAATCAGCAAAAGCAAAATCGCTTTCATCGTAATTTATATCATTACTTATAAATTTTGGAGTTTTAATTGCTTCTGTTATACGGCTAATATTTCTTGCACCTAACACAAAATCAACTTGTGGAGCACGCTTAAAAATCTCGCTACCTAAATGAGAAGCTGTGCAACCACAAACGCCTATTTTTGCTCCTTCTTTTTTCTCTTTTAAAAAACCACCTACTTCACTAAAAAGCTTATGGACTGGTTTTTCACGCACACTACAAGTATTTATTAATATTAAATCAGCTTCTTTTTTATCTGTAGTTACTTCATAACCTTCTTTAGTGGTAAGCTCTGCAATCATACGCTCACTATCGCGAACATTCATTGCACAGCCTAAAGTTTCTATATATAATTTTTTACTCAAAGTATATGTACCTCATAAATAAATTCATCTTCTACTAAACCATATTTAACCGTATTTACATATACCTTAAACTTATTTAATTTTTCAACTAATTTTGTAATATCTTCACTAGAATTTGAATGGTCTAAAAATATAACCTTTTTTTCTTCAAGTATTTTTATAACTTCTTCAATAGTAACTTCTTTTGGTTTTGAATTTAAAGTTTGTTTTGCTAATTTAAATTTCATCTCATATCCTTTTTTAAATTAAAAAAATAAAATAATAACAAAAAGTTCTTTCATTAAACTTATTAAAAGTTATTTTTTATATAATAATAGTCTTCAAACTTCAATTAAAGGTAAAATCTTGGAAAGAATAGTAGATATAATAGAATCAATTGCGAATGAGAAATCATTGCCAATAGAAGAAGTAAGTGAGCGTGTAGTAAAAGCTATTACAAATACTGCTAAAAGACTTTTTGGTGATGATAAAGAATTTAGTGTAGATGTTAAAAAAACTCTTTGTGTATATCAAAATCTAGTAGTTGTTGCAAATAATGATGAGTTAGCTAATAATGAGAGTAAATATATTAGCCTTGATAAAGCAAAATTAGAATCAAGTGAAGTAGAAATCGGAGATACTTTAAAATATGAAATATCTTTTGCAAATCTTGATAGAACTGCAATAAATTGGCTTTATAAAGAATTAGAATATAATGTGCAAAGACTTGTAGAAGAAAAATTATTTGAAAAATACCAAAGTATGGTTGATAGATTAATTTTTGGAACGGTAGTATTTGTTGATAATGATGAAAATACTTTCATAGAATTTGATGAAATTAGAGCAGTATTACCTAGAAAAAATCGTATAAAAGGCGAAAAATTTAAAGTTGGTGATGTATTAAAAGCAGTTATTAGAAAAGTTAGTGTTGATAAAAAATTAGGCTTAAAGGTTGAAATTTCAAGAACTTCTCCTAAATTTTTAAATGCACTTTTAATGCTTGAAGTTCCAGAGATTAAAGATGGTGCTATAGAAATTATTAATTGCGCTAGAATTCCTGGCGAAAGAGCTAAAGTTTTATTAAAAGCTAACTCAATCAATATTGACGCTGTAGGTGCTAGCGTTGGAACAAAAGGTGTTAGAATTAATGCTATTAGTAAAGAATTAAATGGCGAAAATATAGATTGTATAGAGTATTCTAACGAACAAGCTATTGTAGTTTCTCGTGCTTTAGCACCTGCAATTATTAATTCAGTTACGATTGATAACGACATAGCTAAGGTTGTAATAAATCACGACCAAAAAAGTAAAGCTATAGGTAAGCAAGGAATTAATATTAGGTTATGTAATATGCTAACAGGACTTAATATTGAATTAATTGAAGTTGGTACTGAAGCAGAAAATCATATAAGCTCAGAAGAAGCAAAAGCAAATCTTGAAAATCTATTTAAAAATATATGATTGATTTAAGCAAAAACGAAAATACTTGTAATACTTTAGATATTAAAGAGATAATTAATAGTATTGAATTTAATAAGTATTCTTTTGATAAAAATTATAAATTATTAGATGGATTAGCTAATTTTTATAATTTAAAAAGTGATAATTTTGTTCTAGGTAATGGCTCAAGTAATGTTATTTATATGAGCCTTTTAACATTTTATAAATATTCAAATTCCAATGTTCATTTAATATCACCATTACCTACTTTTGACTTAACACTTTATTATGCTAAAAATATAGGTTATAGTATTGATGGGTTTTATTTAGATAGTGAGTTTAATTTTGATATAAATAAAATAAAAATAATCCCAAATAAAATAAATATAATCTATATTGTAAATCCAAACAATCCAACAGGCCTAATGCTAAGCAAGAAAGATTTAAATGAATTAAACTCAATTTGTAAAGATAATGTATATATGCTTTTAGATGAGGCTTATTGTGAATTTGCTGATGATTTTTATAGTTTAGAATTTGCAAAAAATCCAAATATTTTACATATTAGAACATTTTCTAAAATGTATTCATTAGCAGGTTTAAGAGTTGGATATGGGATAGCTCATAATAAATTAATAACGATTTTAAAAGATTTTTTTAGTCCTGATGCTATTAATGCTTTTGCTTTAGAGTGTGCGATTTTTGCCCTAAAACAAAATAACTTTGTAAAAACTACAAGAAAAATTATTAACGATAATAAAGCTTTATTAGAAAATGAATTTGAAACTTTAAATATAAAATATTTTAAATCTCATACTAACTTTATTTTACACGAAATTAAAAGCACAAAATACGCTGATTTTATGAAAGAATGCGGGATAATAGTTGGAAGAGCTATAGATAATTATCCTTTATTAAATAGAATTAGCATAGGAAATATTAAACAATTAAAAGAATTTACAAAAGCATTAAGGCTAGCTAAAAATCATAATTTAGTTTGAGCTTTAAGCTCAAACTTTATTTATCTTTAAAATAATTATCCAGTATTTCACAAATACAATGTATTGTGAAAATATGAATTTCTTGTATTCTTGGCGTATCCTTACTAGGTGCTTTTAGGGCAAAATACGGACTATTTTCTAATTTTTCACTAGCCAATAAAACGCATTTGCAACCAATTTTTCTAGCTTCTTCAAGTGCTAAAATAACATTTTTACTAGTCCCGCTAGTGCTTATACCAAACACTATATCTTCACTTTTAGCAATAGCATTTACTTGCCTACTAAACACATATTCATAGCCATAATCATTACCGATTGCAGTTAGTGCTGAAGTATCTGTGCTAAGTGCAATAGCACTAAGACCATTACGCTCACATTTATATCTTCCACTAAGTTCGGCTGCAAAATGTTGAGCATCTGCAGCACTACCACCATTGCCAAAAATCAATAATTTTTTACCATTTTCCAAAGCTTTTTTTATAATATCAGCTACTTGAATAATATCTTTTAAATACTCTTCATTAATATTATCATAAGCTTTTTTGTGCTCGTTTAACTCATTTTTTAATTTATTTAACATATAACTCCTTTATTTTTTCTATAATATTTGTGGTTGAATATCCTGTTTTAAATTCTATTAATTTTACTTCTTTTGCATATGATGAGCCAACAACTTCTTTTCCTTCATAATCAGCACCTTTTACCAATATATCAGGCTCTAAAGTTTTAATTAAATTAATTGGCGTATCTTCACTAAATTCACAAACATAATCTACAAATTCTAAAGCACACATCATAGCTTTTCTAGTCATTATATTATTAATTGGTCTATTTTCACCTTTTAATCTCTTAATACTTTCATCAGAATTTAAACCAACAACTAAAATATCTCCTAACTCCTTAGCTGCTCTTAAATAACTAAGATGCCCGTAATGCAAAATATCAAAACAGCCATTGGTAAAAACTATTTTTTTACCTTTACTAAGTTGTTTAATCTCATCTATATTTTTAAATTTATAAAATTCATTATCAAAATTTATAATCTCATCAAGCCCTACGCTAACAGCCCCTATCTTACCTACAACAATAGCAGCAGCTTTATTAGCTAAATCTATGCTTTTACTAATATTAAAATCATTCGCTAAGAAAAATGATAATGATGAAATCACGCTATCTCCAGCACCGGTTACATCAAAAACTTCTTTAGCTAAAGCATAATGGCGATTTAATTTATTATCATAAACAGCAGCAATTCCATTGCTACCTAAAGTAATTAATGGTATTTTTAAATCCAATTCTTTTTGTAATTTTTCTAATGATTTTAATAATATATCATCATCATATTCATTAAAATTACCTAAAAATTCACAAGCTTCTTTGTAATTAGGTGTTATTAAATCTATGCCTTTAAACTTATAAAAATCTTTCTTAGGGTCTGCTAGGCTTAAAGTATTGCTATCTTTTGCAAATTTAATTATTTTTTGTGCTAAATAAGGACTAACAACTCCTTTATCATAATCGCTAAAAATAATTACATCATATTTATCATTGCGTATTTTATCAAATAATTCATCAGCTAATTTATCGCTAATTTGCTCTGTACTTTCTATATCTATTCTAACTATTTGCTGATTTGAGCCAAAAATACGAGTTTTTGTAGAAGTTTTTCTATCTTTTTGCTTAATTATATGGCAAGTTATATTTTGTTTTTGCAATTCACTTTCAATAAATTTAGCACTATCATCATCTCCAATAACACTTAAAATACTAACATTTGCACCTAATTTTGCAAGATTATTAGCCACATTTGCCATACCACCTAAGACTTTTTTCTCACTTTTAGGAGTGATTACTGGAACTGGTGCTTCTGGACTAATTCTAGTGCAATTTGCGAAAACATAAATATCGTGTATTAAATCTCCAATTACTAAAGCTTTAATATTTTTCATTCATAGTCCTTTTTTATATCTAATAAATTATTCACTTTTTTACAATATTCAAATTCTTTTAAATCTTCATTAAACAAATAACGATTATTAATATTTGCATTTATAGCCGCTTGCATATCACTTACTTTATCGCCTATAAAAATTGAATTAAATAAATCTAAATTAAATTCTTTAGCTGCTTGTAAAATAAGACCAGCTTTTGGTTTTCTACATTCACAATTATCACTAGGTATATGCAAACAAGAATAAATTTTACTTATATTAATTTTATGATTTTAAAACTCATATAAAATTGCTTCATTAAAAATATCCATTTGCTAATTTGTTAAATACCCACGCCCTACTCCACTTTTATTTG
>NZ_JAHCZE010000043.1:0-14524 GCF_018501205.1 Campylobacter sp. 2018MI01
GATTTATATTATTTACTTAAGTATTAAAATTTTAAAGAATGAAAACTATTGAATTATAGTATGTAGTTTTTGTATTTAATATTTTATTACCTATAAAATCATAAGTATTTTTTATATAAGTGATATATTTTACAAGAAAAATAAAATATTTTAATTTTGTAATTTGCCACTTGCAAAGTTCTAAGAGCTTCTTTAAAAATTTCATCAGCTAAAACAGCGTCTTGGTATTTTTTACTTTTTTTAGCTTGAAGACATAAAAAATCATGAATTACTACTGCTGATAAGTATTCTGGAGAATTCGGTGGAAAGAAACTCCAAAATATTCTAGGTATATTTGCTCCATTTGTAACAAATCCCTTTGGTATTATGATGGTTTGATTTTTGCTTTCATATTTATATTCAAAAGCTAGTTCAAATTTATTTTTATCTATTGGTTTTACTATAACTCTTGTCATTTTACTCTAAAGACTGCAAAAATATATCTTTTGCATGAATATATGTTGTATCAAAGACTTTTATATTTTTAAAATCATTTTCGTTAATTAATAGTGCAATTTCAGTGCAAGCTAATAAAATTCCTTCAATATTATGCTTATTTATAATATTTATGAAAGTTTCTTTGCTATTTTGTTTGATAACATTAAAGCAAAGTTCATTAAAAATAATATCATTAATAGTATTTATATCACTATTATTTGGGGTAATTACATTTATTCCTTTTAACTCTTTTTTATAAAAGTCTTCTTGCATAGTGTATTTAGTGCCTAGTAATAAAATATTTTTTATATTATTATGATTTAATTCTTTAAGGCTTGAATGGGCTATATGAATAAATCTAGCTTTTAAATCTTTTTGCAAATCATTTGCAATTTTATGCATAGTATTTGTACAAAGTGCAATTATGTTTGCTCCAGCCTTTTCTAATCTTTTTGCTTCTTTATTTAATAATTCCCCTGCTTTTTGCCATTCGTTATTGTGTTGAAGCTCTTCAATCTCATCAAAATCTACGCTTGATATTAAAATCTTTGCACGAGATAAAGAATTGTGATGAGCTTGGCTAAATTCATTTATTAATTTATAATAAGTTATTGTGCTAGCATAGCTCATCCCACCGATTAGGCCTATCATATTAACCTCTTATTGCGGCATTGATTAAGTCTATAAAACCATCTACATTAAGACTAGCTCCACCTACCAAAACCCCATCGCAAAGTCTTTTGATATCAGCGATATTACTAGAATTTACACTACCACCATATAAAATACTTTGCTTAGTTTTTGAGCGTAAAAAGCTCATAATATTTTCAATATCTTCTAATTTTGCAGCACTTTTACCAATACTATAAATTGGCTCATAAGCTAATATTAATTTATCATATTGCAAATCTATTTTATTTAGTTGTTTATTTAAAAAATCTATGCTTTTATTTTGTTCGTAAGTAGAGTAATCTTCTCCTATGCAATAAATAATTTTTAAATCATTTTCAGCGCAAAATTCAAATTTTTTTGCTAGAAATTCATCTGTTTCGCCTAAATTTCTTCTTTCACAATGTCCTAAAATAATTGTTTTAATTCCAAATTCTAGCAAATGATCTAGTCCAATTTCTCCAGTAAAAGCTCCACTATGAGTTGGATATATATTTTGAGCAGCTTGAATGAAACTAAATTCACTATCAATAAATGAAGTTGCACTTGGAGCTACAATTACTTCAAGATTAGTAAAATCACTAAATCTTAAATAAGCATTAAGTTTTTTAGCGTATTCAGCAAAACCTTTTCTAGTATGATTACATTTAAAATTTGCGGCAATTATCATTAATATTCTTCCTTTAATATAAGTGGTTTTATAGCAGGTAATTCCTTACCTTCAATTAGTTCTAAACTAGCACCACCGCCAGTAGAGATAAAACTAAAATCATCAGCATCTCCTGCACGATTAATAACATCAGCAGTATCTCCACCACCAGCAACGCTAGTAGCATAAGAATCGCTTATATAATGGCTCATTTTAAAGCTACCTTTTGAGAATTTATCAAACTCAAATACTCCCATAGGTCCATTCCACCATATAGTTTGAGCGTCACTTAAAATTTCTTTAAATAAAATTGAGCTAGCAGGTCCAATATCAAGCCCCATCCAACCATTTGGTATTTCTTGAACGCTTACTTTCTTTACTACACTATCATTTGAAAAGCTTTGTGCAGCAAGAACATCAACAGGTAAATATAACTTAACGCCTAGTTCTTTTGCAGTTTGCATAATTTGTTTAGCATCTTCAATTAGTTCTTCTTCTACAATTGAATTTCCTATGTTTAATCCGTTTGCTTTAAGGAAAGTAAAAGCCATTCCGCCACCAATTATTATCTTATCAACTTTAGGAAGTAGATTGTGTAAAGCTTGTAATTTTCCACTAACTTTACTACCACCAACAACAGCAACAAAAGGTCTAGCAGGAGATTTTAATAAATCTTGTGCGAAATTAAATTCTTTTTGCAATAAAAACCCAGCACAAATTTCTTTTGCAAATCTAGTAATTGCTTCTACACTTGAATGTGCTCTATGGCAAACTCCAAAAGCATCATTACAATACACATCACACATTGAAGCTAAACTCTTAGCCAAATCTTCATCGTTTTTTGTTTCACCTTTTATAAATCTTAAATTCTCTAGTAGTAAAATTTCACCTTTTTTTAAGTTTTTAGCTTTGTTTTGAGCGTCTTCTCCGATTATATCGTTTGCCATTACAACTTCAGTTCCAAGAAGTTTTGATAATCTTTTTGCAACTGGCTTTAAAGAATATTTATCACTTATTTCTTTTGGTCTACCCAAATGACTTGCAAGAATCACTCTAGCATCATTGTCAAGGCAATATTTAATAGTTGGAATTGCAGATTTTATTCTTCTATCATCACTAATGTTTCCAAATTCATCTTGTGGGACATTAAAATCACATCTAATAAAAACACATTTATTTACTAAATCTACATCTTTTATGGAAATTAAAGGCATATTATTTCTCCTTGCTAATATATTGAGCTAATCTATTTAATTGATATGAATATCCGTATTCATTATCATACCAAGCTAGAACTTTTACAAAATCTTCATCAATTATTTGAGTTAAATCAGGGACAAATATACATCCATAAGTGCTAGTGCAAAAATCACTTGAAACGCAGCAATCGTAATCAATTGCTAGAATTTCATTCATTGTTTTACTTGCTTTTATAAAAGTTTCATTTATTTCATCTTTTGTAGTTTTTTTATCTAACAATAAAGTTAAATCAAGCATTGATACATTTGCTAAGCTAGTTCTAACACTTTGACCATCAACTTTACCTAAAAGGTTAGGTATAACTTTACCTATTGATTTTGCTGCACCTGTGCTTGATGGGACTAGATTTAGTGCTGCTGCGCGACCCCTTCTAATGTCTTTAGGGCATTTTGTATCACATAGTTCTTGAGTTGCTGTATATGCGTGAATTGTATTCATTAAAGCTTTTTTAATACCGAAATTTTCATCTAAAACTTTTGCCATTGGTGCAAGGCAGTTTGTTGTGCAACTTGCATTTGAAATAATAGCTTCGCCGTTATATTTAGTGTGATTTACATCCATTACAAACATAGGTGTATTATCTTTTGGTGGTGCTGACATAATTACTTGTTTAATACCATTGTCTAAATATGCTTTAGTTTTTTCTTGTGTTAAAAATGCTCCCGTGCATTCAAAAACTAAACTAGCTCCATATTTAGCAAAATCAATATTTTCAATTTCTCTACTTCTAATTATTTGAATTCTTTTATTTCCTACTATTAAAATATCTTCTCCATCATTGTCAATTTCTTGATTGAAATTCCCATGAACACTATCGTATTTTAGAAGGTATTTAATACTTTTCATATCCCACGAGCAATTTATTGCTACTAAATTCATTTTGTTTTCATTAAGAATTATTCTACTAAGACATCTACCAATCCTA
Source organism: Campylobacter sp. 2018MI01 (assembly GCF_018501205.1). Classification (NCBI taxonomy): domain Bacteria; kingdom Pseudomonadati; phylum Campylobacterota; class Epsilonproteobacteria; order Campylobacterales; family Campylobacteraceae; genus Campylobacter; species Campylobacter sp. 2018MI01. The sequence continues at coordinate 3,981 of NZ_JAHCZE010000043.1, forward strand.
CCAAATCCATTAATCGCTACATTTACTCCCATTTTTAACCCTTTATTTAAAAAATTTGAGATAATACTAATAAAAAAAGGTTAAGAGATTTTGAAAATAGCAATTTTTGGTGGTAGTTTTGACCCAGTTCATTTAGGTCATGAAAAAGTAGTAAAAGCAGCTTTAGATACATTAGATATTGATAAATTAATAATATTGCCAACGTATATTAGTTTATTTAAAAATAATTTTAATGCTAGTCCAGAACTTAGATTAAAATGGCTAAAGAGTGTGTTTGTTGAAAGTGATAAATTATTAATAAGTGATTATGAAATATCTCAAAATGAGCCAGTTCCTAGTTTTAAGAGTGTTATGTATTTTAAAAATTTACTAAATTCTAGCTTAATTTATTTTATAATAGGAGCTGATCATTTAAAAACTTTACATAAATGGCATAATTTTGATGAATTATCTAAAAATGTCGTTTTTGTTATAGCTAGTAGGGATAATATTTTTATACCAGATAATTATTTAAGACTTGAAATAAATGAAGATATTTCTTCAAGTTTTATAAGAAATAATTTGATTTTGGAAAAAGTAAATCCTAAAATTAAAGATGAAGTAAAAGAATTTTATAAAGGAAAGTAATGAATAGAAATGAAGATATTATTAAGCTTTTAGATGAAAAAAAAGCAGAGAATGTTGAGTTGATTAATATTAAAGGAAGTGAATATTTTGTAGATGAAGTAATTATTGCAACTATGATTTCTACTAAACAATCTTTTGCAATAATTGAAGATATTAAAGAATTGCTAAAAAAACATAATAGTAAAGTTTATTATGAAGAATGCACTGATGATTGGAGTGTTCTTGATTTAGGAGATTGTTTAATTCATTTAATGAGCCCTGCTTATAGAGATAGATATCAGATTGAAAAATTCTTACTTGAGTTTAAGCGTTAAAAATTTTTTTGTAGTATCGCGTTTATCAATTAAGGAGAAATCATTATGGCTAAAAGAATTTTAATTAAGTTTTCAGGTGAAGCTTTGGCTGGAAAGCAAGGCTTTGGAATAGATACTCATATTTTAAAGTTTATTGCAGGACAAATTAAACAATTAGTAGATGCTGGAACTCAAGTAGGAATTGTTATCGGTGGCGGTAATATTATTCGTGGAGTTAGTGCTGCTAAAGATGGGATAATTAAGCGTGTTAGTGGCGATCATATGGGAATGTTATCTACCGTGATAAACTCAATTGCTATGCAAGAAGCGTTAGAAGGTTGTGGAATTAGTGTAAGAGTTCAGAGTGCTATTCAAATGGAAGCTTTTTGCGAAACTTATATTATGAGAAGAGCGCAAAGACATTTAGAAAAAGGCAGAGTTGTAATTTTTGCAGCAGGAACAGGTAATCCATTTTTTACTACTGATACTGCAGCAGTTTTAAGAGCTATTGAAATTAATGCTGAAATGATTATTAAAGCAACAAAAGTTAATGGTGTATATGATAAAGACCCTATGAAATTTGAAGATGCAAAAAGATATAATGAATTAAGTTACGAACTTGCTATGGGCGATGATATTAAGGTAATGGACGATACAGCAATAGCACTTGCTAAGGATAATAAATTACCAATAGTAGTTTGCAATATGTTTGAAGAAGGTAATATTTTAAAAATTATTAAAGATGATTTTAGCAATTGCTCAATCGTAAAAAATTAATTAAAAGGAATAAAATGAGAACTGAACAAGTAGCAGCAAAAGCATTAGAAAAAGTAGGAAATGATAGATATATTCTATCTTTAATAGTAGCTAAAAGAGCTAGAGAATTAAGTGATGGTGCTGAACCTTTAGTAAAAGTTGAAAAAGGAAAAATGAAATTTACTGATATAGCAATGTTAGAAGTTGCTGAAGAAAAAATTATATTTGATGGTGTAATAAACGAATAAAAAAATGAAAAATATTCTAAGTTTTGAAACATTATTAGAAGACATTAAGCATTGTAATGATTTAAATAAAGCACGGGAATTATTGTATTCACTTTTTTCAAGCACTCCTATGCTTGAAAAAGCTTTAGATTTTTGTATAAAATCACATGAAGGACAATTTAGAAAAAGTGGAGAACCTTATTCTATTCATCCTATTTTAGTTGCGTGTTTTGTAGCTTTCTTTTCAAAAGATGAAAGTATGATTTTAGCAGCACTTTTGCACGATGTTGTAGAAGATACCGAATGCACTCAGGAAGAACTTGTAAAAATGTTCGGACATTCTGTGGGTATTTTAGTTGAAGGTATGACTAAAATAGTTGAGATTAGGGGAGATAATTTAGCTAGTTCAGAATCAAACGAAAAACTTAGAAAATCAGCAATGACTTTTAGAAATATGCTGATGGTTAGCATTGAAGATAGTAGGGTATTGCTTGTTAAATTATGTGATAGATTGCATAATATGCTAACTCTTGATGCGTTAAGAGAAGCAAAACAAAAAAGAATAGCTGAAGAAACTCTAATGGTATATGCACCAATTGCACATAGGCTAGGAATTTCTAGTATTAAAAATTACTTAGAAGATTTAAGTTTTAAATATTTAATGCCAGTAGAATTTAAAGAAATAGCAGATTATTTAAAAGCAAATAATGTGCAATTACAATTAACATTAAATGATTTTATTGAAAAAATAATTAATTTAATGCGTGATAATGGATATATTGAAGATGTAGATTTTAAAATAGAAAAAAGAATAAAACATGTATATTCTATTTTTTTAAAAATGCAAAGAAAAGGCGTTAGTATTGAAGAAGTGCTTGATTTATTGGGGATTAGAATTTTAGTAAAAGATGTTAAAGATTGTTATATAGTTTTAGGGCTTTTACATGTGCATTTTAATCCACTTGCTTCAAGATTTAAAGACTATATTGCCTTACCTAAGCAAAATGGTTACCAAACAATCCATACTACTTTATTTGACGCACAATCAATAATAGAAGCACAAATTAGAACGTATAAAATGCACGAAACTGCAGAACTTGGAATTGCAGCACATTGGAAATATAAAAATGATAAAGAAGACTATAAAGCTGATTGGGTAAATGATATAGCAACCAATAGTTCTTTAGAAGAAAAAGACAATGATTTGGCATTTTATGAATACGCAAAAGATAGTTTATATGTTGAAGATATTGCAGTTTATTCTCCAAAAGGAGAGATTTTTACATTACCTAGAGGTTCGACTGCTCTTGATTTTGCTTTTGAAGTTCATTCACAAATTGGTCTTAAAGCAAGTCATGCTTATATAAACAGAGTAAAATCTCCATTGCTTACAAGTCTTAAAAATGGGGATATTGTAAGAATTGAGATAGATGATAACGCAAAACCAAGATGCTCTTGGCTTGATAGTGTAGTTACTGCTAGAGCCAAAGCTATGATTAAATCACATTGCAAGCAAAGAATTTCAAGTATAGACCAAAAAGCTGGGTTAAGAATTTTGCAAACTATTTTTAGTGCTGATGAAGATAAAATAAATACTTGGATTGCAAATGAAAAACTATCAAAAAATGTTAAAAAATGCACTACAGATAATATTACTTTAAGTAAGGTTATAGATAGTCTTAAAAAATATTCAAAAAGAATTTGGCTAGTTAAAAATTATGATTTAAAAAAACAAAGAATAGAAAATCTTGTTGTATATTCAAACTACAAAATAAATAATGTGGATTTTGATTATTGTTGTAACCCAAAAAGAGGTGATGATATTGTTGCTTTTAAACATAATCATTCTGTTACAATTCATAATAAATTATGTGAAAGAGCAAGTAAATTAATGGAAGATTCTAAAGAAGAAATGGTGCTAATTAAATGGTCTAAGCATGCTCCTAAAAATTATAAAATGATTTTTTCTTTAGAGAATAAAAAAGGCACATTATTAGCATTATTAACAGAATTACTAAAACTACAAATCAATGTTAATAGTATTAATATTACAAAAAATGCTGATAGTTTATTGGAGTATTTTGAAATAGTTTTTGAAGTACCTGATAATCAAAATATAGAAATAGCAAAAGAAAAAATCAAAACAAAATGTAAAATCTATGAGTTTATATCATTAAAAGACGCTTATAGTGAATAAAGGATAAAGATGAATTTGAATGAAATTTATAATGATTTAGAACGCGGTGTATCAGAATTTATTGATTTAGAAAAAATTAAGAATTTGATTAAAAATTACTATGAAAAGGGCGAAGTATTTTATGTAAAAGCTGGGTTTGACCCAACTGCACCTGATTTACATTTAGGTCATAGTGTTATTTTAAACAAAATGAGATTTTTACAAAATCATGGTGCTATAGTTCAATTCCTAATAGGAGATTTCACTGCTCAAATAGGTGATCCAACAGGCAAAAGTGCTACTAGAAAACAATTAAGCAAGGAAGAAGTTTTAAAAAATGCAAAAACTTATGAAGAGCAAGTTTTTAAAATTTTAGATAAAGAAAAAACTGAATTAAAATTTAATTCAACTTGGCTTAATGCTCTAGGAGCAGTTGGCATAGTTGAACTTACATCAACTTTTAGTGTAGCTAGAATGCTTGAGAGAGATGATTTTACGAAAAGATTTAAAGAACAAAGCCCTATATCAATTAGCGAATTTTTATATCCACTTTTACAAGGTTATGATAGCGTTGCATTAAAATGCGATATTGAAATGGGTGGAACTGACCAAAAATTTAATTTATTAATGGGTAGAACATTACAAAGAACTTATAATACAGGTAAAGAGCAAGGTATTATAATGTTACCACTTTTAGTAGGTCTTGATGGTGTTAATAAAATGAGTAAAAGTTTGGGTAATTATATCGGAGTTAGTGAAGAACCAAATTCTATGTATGCAAAATTACTTAGTATAAGTGATGAATTAATGAAAGAATATTACAATCTTTTAAGCTTTAAGACAACAAAAGAAATTAATGATATTTTTGACAATATTAAAAACAATACTCTACATCCAAAGGTTGCTAAAGAAAATTTGGCTTTAGAAATAGTTGAGAGATTTTGGGGTAAAGATTTAGCAATTAATGCGAAAAATGAGTTTGATAATATTCATAGTAAAAATGAAATTCCAAGTGATATTGCGGAGTTTAATTTTAATGAAGAACAATGGATTATAAAACTAATGCAAGATACTAATTTAGCAAGTTCAGGCAGTGAAGCAAGAAGAGCTATAAAAGCTAATTCTGTAAGTGTTAATGGAGAAAAAATTAGCGATGAACAACTAAAATTAAGCAATGGTGAATTTATAATTCAAGTTGGAAAAAGAAAATTTGCAAAAGTAATAATAAAAGGATAATAATGAGCTTACCAGAATTAAAAATAAGAAATTTTACATTAAAAGTGCCGGTATTTCAAGGAGGTATGGGACTTGGAATAAGTTGGGATAAATTAGCTGGTAATGTTAGTTTAAATGGAGCTTTAGGTATTATTAGTTCGGTTGGAACTGGGTTTTATGAAAATAGAGCACATATTAGCAAAGAACTAAATGGCAAACCTTATGGAAGTGAGAATTTTTATTCTACAAAAGGACTTAATGCTGTAATTACTAATGCTAGAAAAATCTGCAATGACTCGCCATTAGGCTGTAATATAATGCATGCGTCAAATGAATATGAAAGAATAGTAAAAGACGCTTGTAATGTTGGTTTTAATGCAATTATTAGTGGTGCAGGATTACCTACAAATTTGCCAGAATTTACTAAAGACTTTCCTGATGTTGCATTAATTCCTATTGTATCATCAGCAAAAGCACTTAAAATAATTTGTAAAAGATGGACTCAAAGATACGATAGATTGCCTGATGCAGTTGTTCTTGAAGGGCCTTTAAGTGGTGGTCATCAAGGATTTACATACGAGCAATGTATAGACCCAAATTATCAATTAGAAAAATTAATTCCTGAAGTAAGAGCTGAACTTAATGAATGGGGAGATAATATTCCTTTAATTGCAGCTGGTGGAATTTGGAATAAAAATGACATTTTAAATGCTATTAGTTTAGGTGCAAATGGGGTTCAAATGGGAACAAGATTTATAGGAACTTATGAATGTGATGCTGCACTTGAATTTAAACAAGTATTATTAGATGCTAAAAAAGAAGATATAGAATTGCTAAAAAGTCCTGTTGGCTATCCTGCTCGTGGTATTAGAACAAACCTTCAAAAAATGATAGAAGAAGGCACTGCTCCTAAAATTTCTTGTATAGCAAATTGTGTTGCACCATGTGAGCGTGGTAGGGGCGCTAAAAAGGTAGGATATTGTATTGCCGAAAGACTTTATGATGCTTATAGTGGAAAAAAGGAAAGTGGATTATTTTTTACAGGTGCTAATGGATATAGATTAAATAAGTTAATTAGTGTTAAAGAGTTGATTGAAAAATTAGTTAATGGTGAAGATGAATAAAATCTTACTATTATTACTAAGCGTTGTTTTGTTTGCTAGTAGTTTAAATGAAGAATTTGTTAATTTTGATAAGAGTTTTTTATTATCTAGCAAAACAGAACAATTAGCAATTCATCAGAGATTAAAAACTATATATATTAAAAGTATAATTTCTGATGATATTGATACCAAAAAAGAAGTTTTAAAAAGAATTATTTTAAGTTCAAAAACATTAAAACTTGACTCATCTACATATCAAAAAGAATTACAAGATTTAGGTATTAATCCTAATAAGATTTCATTCAATAACATAAATAATACTGATGCAAAAAAGACTAAAGATATAGCTAAAGAGCAAAAATCAATTAATACTCAAAATACCAAAACACAAAATACTAAAACTACAACAAATACTTTAAATTCTAAAAATATAAATAGTCAAAATAAGCCAGAAACAAAACAAGAAGAAGTAAAAAAAACTTATATAACTAAAATTAATAAGGCAAATAATACAATAGAAATATCATTAAAAGGAGATTTTGATAATAATATAAAAAGTATTATCTATAATACAAAAGAATTAAAAAATAAAATATTGGAATTTAATGCTGCTTTAGATATAGGAAAACAAAATTTCATAGATAAAAATTATGAAGTAAGTTTGGTTCAATTTAATCCGGAAAAAGTAAGATTTGTATTAAGGTCAAAATCTGATTTGAAATTAGATTATAAGATTGATAATAATGTTTTACTCATTACTATAGATGGTAATTTGCAAGAGCAAAATAAACAAGAAAATACTACTCAAATAAAAAAATCTTTAGTTGAAGATAAAAAAGAATTAGATAATAATACTAAAGTAAATAATAATGCAAAAAACGCTATTACTAACGATAAAAACAAACAAGAAAGTAATATAAATACGAAGCTAGATAGTAATGATAATGCTACAAATAATATTACAAATGATAAAAACAAAAAACCTATAATAATTACAAAAGCCGTTAAAAAAGATAATGGTGTTTTATTGACTTTAAATAATTCTTTATCAAATGATGATATTAAAACTTTTAGCTATAACAACAATCAAATTTTAGAATTTGACGCAGTTTTAAATGGTGGTAGGAAAAATTATGATTTTAAAACATACTCTATTAGTGTTTTACAATTTAATCCTAAAAAGGTAAGAGTGGTTTTGTACTCTAAGAATACTAAAAAAATATTTTTTAATATAAATAATAATTCTCTAGAAGTAAGCACCGATGAAATTAGTGAAAAAGTTGAAGTTGGATTTAAAAAATCAAATTTATTAATTACTTTAGACGCAGGTCATGGTGGAAAAGATGTAGGTGCAACTGCTTTTGGCAGATATGAAAAAAACATTACTCTATCAATAGTTCTAAAATTAGAAAAAGCTCTAAAAAACAAAGGGTATAAAGTATTTTTAACAAGAAAAAAAGATGTTTATATAAATCTAAGAGATAGAACTAAAATGGCAAATGATAAAAAAAGTGATTTATTTATAAGTATTCACGCAAATTCTATCGGGGATAAGACAAAATTTGATAAAATATATGGAATTGAGACATATTTTCTCTCTCCAGCTAGAAGCGAAAGAAGTAAAAACGCAGCTGCAATAGAAAATAAAAGTGATATTGAAGAGATGAATTATTTTTCTAAACAAACTTTTTTGAATTTTTTAAATAGAGAAAAAATTATTTCATCTAATAAGTTAGCTATTGATATACAAGGTGGTATTTTAAATAATATACCTAAGGGATATTTAAAGCGAGATGGTGGAGTAAAAGAAGCTCCTTTTTGGGTTTTAGTTGGTGCTTTAATGCCTGCTGTTTTGATTGAAGTTGGCTATATATCACATCCTATTGAAGGTAAAAATATCGCAGATAGTGCTTATCAGGATTATTTGGTAAATGGTATTGTAAATGGAATTGAGAGTTATTTTGTTAAAAACAAATAAGGAAGTTTTATGAAAAAGGCGAATTGGATTTTAAAAAATGATGAGATTTTTTCTTTAGATTTTGATGATTTTTATTACAACATAAAAGAACCTTTAAAAGAAAGAAATGGAATTTATATAGATAATGCTTTTAGTAACGCATTTAATAAATTAACTATTTTAGAACTTGGTTTTGGATTGGGTTTAAATTTCTTTTTAAGCGCAAAAAGAGCTATTGATTTAGGCATAAAACTCCATTATGTAGCGATTGAAAATTATTACCAAAGTATTGATGATATAAGATATTTTTGTAATAAATTTGGTATAGAGTTAAATAATAATTTTATTAATGATTACCCACCTTGTAAAGATGGAATTTATAGAATAGAATTTGATGGCGTTGTTCTTGACTTGGTATTTCAAGATGTAAATATTGCTTTAAAAGATTTAGATTTTTTAGCTGATGTTGTATATGCTGATGGTTTTTCTCCTAATAAAAATAAAGAAATGTTTTCTAAAGAGACTTTAAAATATGTCAAAAAGCTATTAAAATTAACTGGTAAATTAGTTAGTTATAGTTCAAATTCTGATTTTAAAAAATCTTTAATTGAATTAGGATTTGAAATACACGATATTAATTTGGGAATAAAAAGAGAAAGCACTCTTGCTATATTAAAACATAAAGATTTGCAAGATGATATAGAAGGATATTTTCATAAAAATTATTTAGAAGTTAATAATATAGCAATTATTGGTGGTGGTATTGCAGGTGCTACAATAGCTTATGAACTATCAAAGTTAGGTAAAACTATTAGTGTATTTGAGCAAAGCCATACTTTAGCAAACGAAGGAAGCGGAAATAAAATAGGGTTATTAACAGCATTAATTCAAAATCCATCAAGTTTGTTAGGAGAATTTAGTCAGTTTTCGTTTTGGCATAGCTCAAAATTTTATAAAAAATTAGGCTATAACCTAGAAGGGATATTAGAGCACGCATATACTGATGAATTAAGAGAAAGATTTAAACTACAAAAGGATAATCCATTAATTAAATTACATTTTGATTTTGCATATTTAAAAGATGGTGGGACATTAGAACCCTGTAAATTAGTTCCTAAAATTTTTGCAAAATCCAATACTAGGATATTTTTAAATTATAAACTAAATAGTTTTAGAGAATTTTATGATAGAGTTGAGCTTGATTTTGATAATAAGACTATGATTTTTGATGCTGTAATATTTGCTAGTGGTGCATATTCTAAAGAAATCTTTAGTAATTTACCATTATCAGTAGTAAGAGGTCAGGCAACTTGGCTAAAAAATAAAATTAAATATAAGCACCCAATTAGCTCAAAAGCTTATATAACTGGAGCAAAAGATGGGATTATTTTATTAGGTGCTACTTATGATAGAAACTTAATTGCTGAAGCAAGTAGAGAGTATGATGATATTAATATAAATAATTTTAAAGAAATTTTTAAAGCTGATTTTAGTGATTTGGTAATAGGTAATAGGGTTGGTTATAGAAGTTATTCTTCAGATAGATTTCCTATTGTTGGAGCTTATTTCAATGAAGAAAAATATAAAAATCTTTATAAATCTTTACAATTTGATAAACATAAACCGCAAGTAAATTCTCCAAGAAGTAGGATTTTTATAAATACAGCTCATGGTTCAAGGGGTTTATCTAGTGCGATAACATCTGCAAGATTAATTGCTAGTTATTTTAACAACACACCTAGCGGAATGTTTAAAAGATACGAACACGCACTTCATCCTGCTAGATTTTTAATAAGAGATTTAAAAAAAGGCTTAGTTAAAGATTAGGAATTTAAATTCCTAATTTTGCTATCAAAAACTAATAACAATTCAATATTAATTTCTTTAAAAAAGCGTAATTTTTATATTTTAGTATTAAAAATATATATTGATTTAGTACAAACTTAATTATATTTTTTATTTAAAACTAGTGCGAAAAAATACCAAATAATTATTTAAAAATGTTAAAGTTAGGGCTATTAAATTATCAGGATTTGTATTGAAAAAGATTGTATTTTTATTAATTAGTGCTTTTGTTTTTTCAAAGGAATTAAGTGATGAAAAGTTATTTAAATTAGCCGAGACAATTAGCGGAAGAAATGTTGAGTGTAACGGACATGATTATTTTGTAAATTTAAATAATTATATAGA
>NZ_JAHCZE010000044.1:0-14461 GCF_018501205.1 Campylobacter sp. 2018MI01
ACCTATGCAAATATTATTTGTATAAATTATTTAAGGAGTTTTTATGAAAAAAATCATTTTTTCTTTACTTTGTTGTAGCAATTTATTAATATCTCAAACTTTTATAGAATTTAACACTCTAGGTGCAAGTATTAAAGACAAAAATAATATTTTTGACAATGATTTATCTAGCACCTTAAACGCAAGTGTATATTTATACAAAATGGATAATTATGATAATGATTTTGTAGGTGGAATAGATTTTAGCCATTTTAATATATATTCAAGGTTTTTTATAGGCAATCAAGGAAGCAAAACTGATATTGATTTATATAATTTCACAGCTTTAGGTGGATATGGATTTTATAATGATATTTACAATATATCGCTTTCTTTATTAGGCGGTGTAGGATATGAAAAGGCTAAATATAATTTAAGTAGTGATATTATAAAAAGTGCTAATTTTAATAAGAATTTAAAATCAAATCTATTAACGCTAGGAATTGCTGCTAAATCGTATTTGGACAGCAATTTAATACTTGGAATGAAATTATTTGCTAAGCACTACACAAACAATAATATAAAAGAAAAATCAGTCCTATCAGGAGATATATCATTAGGTTATAGTATTTCAAGACAACTTAATGGGTTTTATACTCAAGTAAAAGTAGGCTATGATAATAATTTAGTAGGTAAAGGCGTTAATTTTGGAATAGGATTAGGCTATTCATTTTAAAACTTAGGTTTTTTATCCAAAAGATAAAAAACCTTAAATTAAATCTCTTTTATAAATTCTTTTTAACTTTCTATCTAATTTATAGCATACTTCATAAATTGCAGGAATAGCAAAAAGTGTTAATATGGTTGAACTAATAAGACCACTAATTACTGCAACTGCCATAGGAGAATTGCTCTCATAACCAGCTCCGTGTGAAATAGCTAAAGGTAGCATTGCAAAAATCATGGCAATCGTAGTCATTAATATCGCTCTAATTCTACTTTTACCAGCTATTTTAAGAGCTTCTTTAACCCCTACTCCGCTATCACATAATTTATTTGCAACATCAATTAATAAAATTGCGTTTTTGCCAACCATTCCAAATAACAAAATAAGAGCAACCAAAACAAATAAAGAAAACGTATTGCCTGTCAAATAAAGACCAATACAAGCTCCCGCAAACGCAAGTGGCATTGTAATCATTATTACAAATGGAACAATAAAGCTTTCGTAAAGAGCTGCTAATACTAAATAAATTAATAAAAACGACAAAATCATAACCATAATAAAACCAATAATCGTTTCTTCTAAAAGGTCAATAAAACCAGTAAATGTATATCTTAATCCAGTATTTTGCATAATTTTACTCATATTAGTTTCTAGTTTTGTTTTTACCTCATCTAAAGAAACTCTATCAACTCCTGCAGTAATTTTTACAGAACGAGTTTTATTAAGTCTATTGATACTACTACTATCCTTAATTAGTTTGATATTTACTACATTTAATAAACTAATTACATTATTATCCATAGTTCTTATTTGTATTTTTTCAAGTGATTTCATATCTTCTTTAGATACTTTTTCAAGTTGAATAAATATATCTTTACTATCTTTTAAACCATCTAAAACCCCAACATTAGCGTGAGCAAAAGAAGTTTGAATTATCCCTGCTAATTCTTGAGTATTTACATTTAATTTTCTTGCTTTTTCTTTATCTATATAAATAGCTAAAACATCTGCATAAGCATCAATATCATCGCTAATATCAACAACGCCTTTTAATTCGCTTAAAATATTTTTTGCTCTTCTACTAGCACTTACTAAAGAAGGGAAATCATCACCTAATAATACAAACTGAACCGGCTCATCAATACCTGCACCTTCAAATTTAGGTATTTCTAAAACTTTGATTTTAAATTCTTTTAAACTCAAACTATCTCTTAGATTAGAAACAACTTCTTTTTGTCTTTCAGTTCTTTCATCTAATGGTTTTAACTTAACATATATTTTAGATTTTTTTCTATCTTTTGCATCATCGTAGCCTACTAATAAATAAGCATAATCTACATTTTTATTTTCTTTAATTTGTTTTAAAACTTCTAAAGATTTAGTTTCCATAATATCTATTGATACATCTTTTTTAGATTCTATTTGAACTTGAAGTTCGCTATCATCTTCCATAGGTAAGAAATCAAGTCCTATTTTAGGTGCTAAAGAAAAAGATAAAGCACATAAAATAAAAATAATACCTATAAAAATCTTTTTGTATTCTAATATAGTATCAAGAGTATTTTCATACCATTGTTCTAGTCTAGTAAAATACTTTTCTGTATTATCGTGAAACTTACTCTCTTTAACATTTAAAAATCTAGCACTAATGGTTGGGACTAAAAATACACAAACTAAAAACGAAATAATTACCCCAAAAGCAACGCTCATTCCTAATGTATTAAAAAACAAACCAGAAATACTATTCATAAACGAAATCGGAATAAACACGCATAATAAAACTATACTGATACTAAATACAGAAAAAGCAATATCCTTAATACCTTCATAGCTTGCATATAAAGCATTTTTTTCTGTTTTAATCTTTTTACTAATATTCTCAATTACAACTATAGCATCATCTACGAATATACCAATAGATAAAGTAAGTGCTATTAATGTCAAACGATTTAAATCATATCCAAATAAATCTATTAAAAAAAAGCTAGAAATAATTGAAGTAGGAATTGCTATGCTAGCAATAATAGTAGCACTAATATTTCTTAAAAATAAAAATACTATTAAAATTGTTAAAATCACCCCTAAACACATATCAAATACAACTTGATATATGTGTTTTGTAATATTTTCTGATTTATCATACACAACACTAAAATCTATATTTTTATGATAATCTTGAATACCTATTAAAGCTTGTTTAATATTTTTAGCAACTTCTAAACTATTTTGACCTGTGATTTTTTTAAGCTCTATTAAAACTCCATTATCTCCATTAAAATAAGCATAACTATCTTTTGAAGTATAGCCTATACTAATATCTGCTACATCTTTTAAAAATACTCCCGGAGCTATTCTTAATTGTTCTAATTCTTCTACACTATTTGAGTCAAAATAACCTTTAATAGTAATATTTTTAGCTTCATTTTCAATACTTCCTAAAAAGGTTTTAAAATTCTGCATTTTTATCAGTTTTGCCACATCTAAAGAGTTAATATGGTATTTGTTTAATTCATCTATATTTAAATCAATTTTTACATTGTTTTTTAAATACCCTACCATTTTAACTTCTCCAACGCCTTTTATACGCTGAAAGTCGCCTTCTAAATCATCTTCAATCAACTGCATTAAATCTTTATCGCTTAAATCTTTAGATGAGATAAAAATACTCATAACTGCACCTGCATCTGATGAGACTTTTTCAACACTTGGTGGGTATTCTAATTTCATTTTTGATATTTTTTCACGAATATCATTTACTGCTATTTCTAAATCTTTACCTAGTTCAAATTCTACGACTATTACGCTTAGATTATTAAAACTTTTTGAACTAATTCTTTTTATCTGGCTAACACCTGAAATTTGATTTTCTAACTTTTTAGTAATTTGAGATTCTACATAGCTTAAATCAGCATTTGCAAATGTAGTGATTTTAACAAGTGGAATATCAACATTAGGATATAAATTAATTGGCATTGTAAAAATTGATATAACACCAAAAATCAATAACCCTAAAAAAGTCATCAAAATAGTAACAGGTCTATTAATTGCAATTTTTAACATTTATTTATCCGTAATAATATAACCATCTCCAAATGAACCAATTTGTATATCATTTGCTAAGACTTCTGCATAAATTTTTCTAGTTTTTATATCTATATTTGGATATACCTTACTAATTACACCCTTCATATTTAAACCATTTATACTATATTCATAAGTATTACCTACTTTAACCTTATCAGAATACTTTTCATCAAAACTTAAAAGTAATTTAACTTCAGGGTAACTATCTAAAATTAATAAAGGTTGATTAGGACTTGCTACGCCTTCTCCAACTTCAATATATTTTGCCGTAATTACTCCATCAAAAGGAGCTTTTAATTTTTTTTGATTTATTAAAGTTTCATATTTTTTACTAGACATTCTTGCTGATTTTAGTCTTTGTTCTGCTTCGCTTTTTTTAAAATTAATTTCATCTAAAATTTGTTCATTCAATACTGATTTTACTTGCTCGTATCTTTTAAGAGTGCTAATTGCTAAAGTTAAAGCTTCATTTGCTAATTTTTGTTGAACATTTGATTCTTCTAATCCAACTTGCTCAATTGAACTATCAAGTTCTAATAAAATATCACCTTTTTTCACGCTTTTACCTACATCTACATTAATCTTATTTACAATTCCAAAAGACTGCAATGACAATTTAGCACTTTTTTGAGCAACCACATCAAAACTAGCATAAATAGAATCTGCAAATAAATTAAGACTAATTAACAAAAATAATAATTTTTTCAACATTTCTCCTATAAATCAATTACAAAATCTTTAATAATGATACCTTTAGCAAGTAATAATTCTGCCTTAGATATTTCAAATTTAGCTTTACTTAAGCTAAGCTTCGCCAAAGCTCCTTGCATAGTTTCTAAAGAATTTAAATATTCAACATATCCAACAAGTCCAGCTTCATATTTTTTAGCAATACTCTCATAAGCAATTTTGCTAGCATTTAAAAGCTTTTCATTGGCATTGATTTCTTCTTGTAAAAATGAAATTTTTTGAATTAATAGTTTTTCCTTTTCACTAACTGATTTTTTACTATATATATTCATTTCTTTAGCGGCTAAATTACTAAGTTTTGCACTCTCATAAGCTTTTTTGTCAGCTCCAAAAGAAAAAACATTCCAAGATAAACCTAGCATAAATATATTTGAAAACATTTTTTCCTTTACTCTTTCTTTTACTACCATATCAAACGGAGCATATAAAGAATAATTGAAATTATTTTTTGAAAATCCCACAATATTTTTTACAAAAATAGTAGGTTTAAATGGTGCTAATGATAAATCCTTATTAAGCTCGCTCATCTCTTCTTTTAAAGAATTTATTTTAATATCATAAGATTTATTAGCACTATCTTCATAAATAATAGCACTTCCTTTTGTAGGAATAAAATTATTATTAGTTATCAAATAAATATTACTTAATATCTCATCTTTTTGATAATATAAAGAACTTAATTCACTTTTATTTGATTCAACTTTTGCATTAAAGATTTCTAATTCATCATTAGGTCTTAAACCTACTTTATTAAGACTTTTTAGTCTATCTAAACTTGCATTTAAATATTTTAAATTCTGCTCTTTATATTCAATATTCTCCATTAAAGCTAAATAAGAATAATATAAACTTACTAAATTAAATTCCAATTCATTTTTAGCCTTTTCTAATTCAATTTGACTTAATTCGTGATTTTTTTTCGCAAGATTTATATTAGAATTTCTTTTACCATCATAAATTAAAGCATCTATTGCTACACTTACATTTGTTAAATTATTTGGATTTATTATATATCTATCATAATCAAAACTAACAAATCCAACTTGTAAAGTAGCACTAGGATAGTATTTGTATTTTACGCTTTTTGCACTTTCTTCTTTGCTTAAAGTTTCATAATTTTTAGCTTTTAACTGCTCATTATTCTCAATACTTTCTAGCATAGTTTTTAAGCTAGTTGCATTCAGCAAACTAAGACTTAATAAAATTAAAGATAATTTTTTCATATTTTTTCCTATGTAAAACTTTTAACCAAATTACCAATTAATAAATTCCAACCATCAACTAAGACAAAAATTAGAATTTTAAATGGTAAAGATATCATAACCGGCGGCAACATCATCATACCCATAGCCATTAATACTGATGATACAACCATATCAATTACTAAAAAAGGTAAGTATAGCAAAAATCCTATCTCAAATGCAGTTTTTAATTCACTAATCATAAAAGCAGGAACTAAAGTTACTAAATCTACATCATCAATACTCTTAGGATTATCAATATTTCTTAAGCGATAAAATAGTGCTAAATCCTTTTCTCTAGTATTTTTAAGCATAAATTCTTTAAACGGCTTAACACTTAATGCAAATGCTTCTTCATAGCCTATTTTTTCTTCCAAATAAGGCTTAATTCCTGTTTCATAAGATTTATTAGCAGCTGGTTGCATTATAAAAAAAGTTATCACAAGTGCTAAAGATATTAAAATCGTATTAGGCGGCATTGCTTGTGTTCCCATAGCTTGTCTCATAAACGAAAACACTATAACTAATCTTAAAAACGAAGTGCATACAAATATAATACTAGGAGCTAAAGCTAATATAGTTAAAACTATGACTACATTTAAAGTAGTTACTAATTGGCTAGGCGTTTCTGGTGCGCTTAGATTTAGATTTAATGTAGGAACGCTAAGTGGAGTATCAGCGTAAATAAACACTGAAAACAATAATAAAAGCAATAGTTTTTTCACTAATTTCCTTAAATAGTTTTTAAAAATGTTATCCAAAACTTGCTAACATTTTCTTAAAATCTAAAGGAAAAATATGAAATTAAGCATAGTAATACTAGCAGCTGGTTTTGGCACTAGAATGAATAGTAATTTAGCAAAACCTTTGCATACAATTTGTGGGAAATCTTTAATTAAAATTATTATTGAAAATGCTTTGCAACTTAGTGATGATATAACTTTGATTTTACACCATCAAGCAGACGCTATAAAAGAGCATTTAAAAGATTATTCTAATTTAAAATATATATATCAAGATATGCAAAATCATAAAGGCACAGGCGGGGCTTTAATAAATTATGAGCCAAAATACGAAGAAGCGTTGATTTTAAATGCTGATATGCCTTTAATCACACAAAATAGTCTAAAAATTATAGCTAATACAAATTCTAAAATAGTTTTAAGCACTTTTAATAAATATAGTGCTAATTCTTACGGAAGAGTGATTAAAGAAAACGACAAAATAAGTAAAATTGTAGAAACAAAAGATGCAAACAATGAAGAATTAAAATGCACTTTATGTAATGCTGGAATTTATAAAATCAGTAAAGATATATTAAAAACTTACATTCCTAAGCTAAACAACAACAACGCTCAAAAAGAATATTATCTAACTGATATTATCAAAATGGCTATAGATGATAAAATAAGCGTTAGCGAATGCACCTTTGATGAGATTGAGTTTTTAGGCATTAATAATAAATTAGATTTAGAACAAGCCGAGCAAATTATGCAAAAAAGAATAAAAGATGAATTGCTTATAAATGGCGTTATTATGCATAATAAAGATAGTATTTTTATAGAGCTTGATACACAAATTAGTAATGATTGTGAGATTGAAAGCGGAGTTGTGATTAAGGCAAATTCTATTATAAAAAGCTCAAAAATCTTAGCAAATAGCGTTATAGAAAATAGTGAGATAATTAATTCAAGCATAGGGCCAATGGCTAGAATTCGTCCAAAATGCGTTATTAAAGATAGTAAAATCGGTAATTTCGTAGAATGCAAAAATGCAAAATTAGAAGATGTAAAAGCTGGGCATTTAGCTTATTTAGGAGATTGTGAGATTAGTAGCGGTGTAAATATTGGCTGTGGTGTGATAATTTGTAATTACGATGGCAAAAACAAACACCTAAGCAAAATCGGTAAAAATGTCTTCATAGGCTCAAACTCAAACCTAATAGCACCAATTACAATACCTAGCGATACTTTAATTGCAGCAGGTAGCACGATTAGCAATAAAGACGCTGCTAAATTAAAAGCAAAAGATTTATTTATAGAGCGTAATAAAGGCGTGATTTTTAATAATTTTAAGGATTTTTAATGAAAGTATTATTATGTGTTAGTGGAAGTATTAGCTTTTATAAAAGCTTTGAATTAATTTCTATGTTTAAAGAAGAAGGAATTAAAGTAAAAGCTTTATTAAGTGATGGGGCTTTGAAATTCGTAAATAAATTAGCTTATGAAGCATTATGTGAAAGCGTTTTAACAAGTGAGAATGAAAGCTGGGAAAATGATAAAAATCACATAATGTTTTCAAAAGATTGTGATGCTGTTGTATTTGCTCCTGCTAGTGTTAATTCAATAAATAAACTAGCTAATGGAGTTTGTGATAATGTATTTTTAAGCACCTTAATTGCTTCAAACAAACCACTAATAATAGCACCTGCAGCAAATACTAATATGTATTTAGCAAGTCAAACACAAAAAAGCTTAGAATATTTAAAGAGTTTAGGTGTAAAAATAGTAAAGCCAATTAGCAAAACCTTAGCTTGTAAAGAATTTGGCATAGGAGCTTTAGCTAATACAAAAGATATTTTTCTAGCAACTTTAAGAGAAATTTATAAAGATAAATTCTATATGGGAAAAAATATTTTAATAACAGGTGGCGGCACTCGTGAGAGCATTGATTTAGTAAGAAATATAGGAAATTATTCAAGTGGAACTATGTCAGATGCACTAGCTAAACAAGCTTATTTAAGGGGTGCAAATGTGGTGTATTTAAAGGCTAGATGTGATGAGATTAAAAATGAAAATTTCACACAATTAAGCTACGATACAAGTGCTGAATTAAAAACCTTAATGCAAGATTATAAAGAATTTGATTATTTATTTATGTGTGCTGCGGTTAGTGATTTTATCCCTATCAAACAAGAAAGAAAAATAAAAAGAGATGAATTCGATGAAGAATTTAATATCAAAATAAGACCTAATGATGATTTATTAGCTACTTTTAATTTTTCGGGTAAAAAAATCGGCTTTAAGCTAGAGTGTGATGAAAAGACTGCCTATGATAATGCAAAAAAAGCTTTAGTAAATAAAGGTTTAAGCTTATTATGTCTTAATATTTTAGGAGAACATACTCAATTTGGCTCAAGTAAAAACGAGATATTTTTCTGTGATTATTCAGGCATTAGTGAAGGGTATTTTGATACTAAAGAAAACTTAGCAAAAATTATTTTTGATAGAGTAAAAGCTGATGTTTAATGATGTTTTGCCAATTAAATTTAAAGTAATTGATAAATTAATGTTTAATCGCTACAAATTATTAATTGGTAAAAAAGAATTAACCACAAAATCAAACATTAATTTAGAGCCAAATACTTATTATTTAGCTGAAATTTATGATAGTTTAGTCTTTAAAAATCTTCAAGCTGATAAGGTTTTTGCCTATATTGATTATGATTGTTTTGAGTTATTAAAAATCGCTTTTAGAGATGATTTTAAATACACGCTAATTAATTCATTAATCCAAACAAATCAAAAATCAGATTATGAATGCTATAAAACAATGCTTTTTGCTTTGAATGAAGATATTTTATATTTACCTTGTTTGCTTGAAGGAAAACCTATATTAATTGAATATAGAAAGAAAAAAAATGAATTAGCAATTTATTATGATGTTTTTGCTAAATTAAGCCTTTTTTTAAATGATAATAAAATATTAACTAGCTTTTCTAAGGTTCAAAAAATCTGCTTTGAATATTCGCAAAATGTAGAATTAACTACTTATAAAGATGATTTTTTTAGCCTTAGTTATAAAGGAAATTTATGAACGAGTTAAATCATTTAGCAATCATTATGGATGGTAATGGTAGATGGGCTAAAAATCAAGGTTTATTAAGAAGTTTCGGGCATAAAGCAGGTGCAAAAACTATTGAAAGATTGGTAAAAGCTTGTATTGAAGAAGGCGTTTTAGAGCTTAGTTTGTTTGCATTTTCTACCGAAAATTGGAAAAGACCTAAAGAAGAAATTGAGTTTATTTTCAAACTACTTAAAGAATACTTATCTAGTGAATTAAACAATTTTATAAAAAACGAAATTAGATTTAAAAGCTTTGGAGATATTAGTGTTCTTGATGTAGATACTAAGAATTTAATTGAAGATTTTGAAGAAAAAACTAAAAATTACTCAAGAATTATTTTTAATCTAGGCATAAATTACGGCGGAAAAGATGAAATATTAAGAGCTTTTAAAAAATTAAAAGCAAGTGATGAAGAAATAAATGAAAATAATTTTAATAAATATTTAGATATTAAAAACAATGTTGATTTATTGATTAGAACTGGCGGACATTTTAGGATTTCAAATTTCTTACTTTGGCAATGTGCTTATGCAGAGTTTGTTTTTACCCCTACTTTGTTTCCTGATTTTAAAGAAGATGAATTAAAAGAAATTATTAAAAATTATAGAATTTGTAAAAGGAATTTCGGTGGAGTTTAGTATTTTAGTTTTTATATTTGGGCTTGTTTTTGGCTCGTTTTTAAATGTATTGATTTTAAGACTACCTGAGAGAAAAAGTGTTTTTTATCCGCCAAGTTCTTGTGGAAGCTGTAATAACAAATTGAAATTCTATCACAATATCCCTATTATTTCTTGGCTAGTTTTAGGTGGTAAATGTGGGTTTTGTAAAAGTAAAATAAGCATTCAGTATCCATTAATTGAGCTAATTGTTGGCTTTATATTTTTATATTGCATAGATATTAGTAGTTTAGAAAATCTTGCTTATTCTATTTGCTTAGCATTATCATTTAGCTTATTATTTGCACTTTGCATTATTGATATTCGCTACCTTGCTGTGCCTAGCTTTACTTTAATGCTAACTTTGATTTTTGCTCTAATTTACACTCATTCAATAAGTAGTTTTAAAGATGCTTTAATCTTTGCAGGTGGTGCGTATTTGCTAAAATCTTTAATAGAGAGCATAATGAATGCAAAAGCAAAAAGCGATGATGAATGTATTCAAGTAATGGGCGAAGCTGATATTGAAATAATGGCATTAATTGGAGCCTTATTAGGAATTAAACTTGGTTTTGTGGCTATATTTTTAGGAGCTGTTGTGAGTTTGCCTGTTTTTATGTATCTAAGAATAAAAGGCAAGGAAAACATACAAGTTCCTTTCATACCATTTTTAAGCATAGGACTTGCTTTAGTATGGTTTTTCCCTAGCGTTGGGCAATTTTGTTTAGATTATGTGCAATGATTAAAAAATATTTATTTAGACAATTCATAGGCTCTTTTTTATCAATATTTTTAACGCTATTTTTAGTAAGCTCTATCATTGTCTTATTTCAAATAGCAAAAATTACTTCTTATATAGAATTAAGCTTATATGAATTATTTAAATTATATTCTCTTATGAGTGTAAAACTCATCATTTTTACTACTCCTATTAGCTTTTTTATTACATGTTTTATGTGTATTCTAAGATTATCTAAAGAAAACGAAATAATTATGCTTTTTTCTCTAGGATTAAACCCTAGAAAAATAGCTAATTTTATTAGCTTTTTAGCCTTTATAGTAAGTTTGGTTTTATTAGTAATTAGCATAGTTTTAATGCCGCTTAGTTTTTCTTTATATGATAATTTTATTGATTATAAAAAAGCCTTTTCTAAAATTAATCTTAAAAATGCTAATTTTGGTCAAAAATTAGGAGATTATATATATTTTGCAGATGAATTAGAGAATGGAATTTATAAAAATATTGTTTTATATTTGCCAAAAACAAATTCTAAAAACGAACAAATATTATTAGCCAATCAAGGAACAATCCTAAACGAAGATAATAAAATCACATTTAATTTAGACAATGTAATGCTATATAATTTCAAGCAAAATACAGAAATTGCAAAGATTAAAAACCTTAGCTTTAGCACCTTAATTAATTCAAAAATTACTAATATTCAATCATTTAAAGACTATTGGAAAGATTATAAAACCCCTTCAAAATCAAAAGAATTAGTAATTTATGTCCTACTTAGCCTACTTCCTATTGCAAGTGTTCATTACGCACTAGCATTTAGCATTATTAGCTCAAGGTATGAAAAAAGCCACGAGTATTTAGCTATGCTTGTGTTTTTGATAATTTATCTAGTTCCTATGATGATGTTTTTAAATTATCATTTTTATACTATTACTTTTGTATTTTTCACTTCGCTAATAATTTCTAAGATTTGCTTTAGGAAAAAGATTTTATCAAGGTATTAAATGTTTTCAACTCTTAAGATTTTTAATAAAAATATGATTATTTTAAGAGATGATTTATTAGGCGAAATTAACGGCAATAAAGCAAGAAAATTAGATATATTGAAAGACTTAAAACTCCCTTATAAACACATAATCTGCTATGGCTCAAGTCAATCAAATGCTATGCAAGCACTAGCACTCTGGACTAAAAATAATAATTATAATTTTTCTTTTGTTTGTGCTAGAAGATGCGAAATTAGTGGGAATTTAAAAAGTGCATTAGAAAATAATGCTGTGATTTATTATGCGAATAATCCTAAAGAATTTGCAAAAACTTTGCATAAAAATGATAATAATAGCTTTTTAATTAGCGAAGGTGTTTGTGAAGATTATGCTAGATTTGGCTTTTATAAAATGGCAAAAGAAATAGCAAAAATTGTAAATGAATTAGATTGTGATGTGGTATTAGCAAGTGGGACTTATACAAGTGCAATTTATCTTGAAAAATATCTAAGCACACTTTCAAATGCTAGAGTTTTTACAGCATCTTGCGTAAATGCTAATGAATATTTTGTAAAACAAATAAACAAACTTAATCCAAATTCCAAGCTAAAATTATTAAAAACTGCTAGAAAATATCATTTTGCAAATCTTTACGAAGAGCTATTTGTCTTAACAAAAAATATTAGTGATATTGAGTTTGATTTGCTTTATGATAGCGTTTGCTTAAAGGCAATTTATGAAAACCTTGATGAACTAAAAGAAAATATCTTATACATTCATCAAGGCGGATTAATTGGTTCTAAGAATTTAGAACTTCGTTATAATAAAAAATATAATCTCATAAATTAAAATTTCTTATTCTTAGCACCAAAGTGGCAAAGTAAAGAAAACACAATACACATAGTACAAGCAAATAAAAGCATATATAAACCTGCATTCCAACCAAAAGCATCAACCATAGCACCTAAAAGCATAGTTCCTAAAGAAGCTCCTACAACATAGCTCATAAATCCACGAAGACCAACGCAAGAACCTACAGCAAAAGCAGGAACAACTTCCATAGTTTGAACACTTGCTAAAAATTGTGGCACATATACTAAACACCCAGCTGCTGCTGCAAAAAATATAGTGTAGTAAATATTATCGCTCGTAAAATATCCAATAATCATAAAAAATATTATACAAACAGCAAGAATTGCAGGTGGCATTCTATATCCTTTAAATAATCTATCAGATATAATTCCTGCTAACATTGTTGATGGAATTGCAGCCCATTCAAAGAATAAAAACGCTGTATGCATTTGCTCTTTACTAAAGCCTTTTACAGATAAAAGATAAATAGGAAGCCAATTTATCAACCCAAATCTAATCATATAAACAAAAGTATCCATCCAAGCAACATACCAAGCATTAGGGTTTTTTAGAACATATTTAACAAATATTTCTTTACTACTTAAATCAGTAGTTGAAGCTGAGTTTTTAATATCTTCTTCATAACCTCTTAATTTATTAATCTCGTTTAATTCTTTTAACCCTTCATTTTTAGGATTACCCTTAACAGCGTATAAAACATAAACACTAATTAACAAGGCTAAAATTGCTGGGACATAAAAGTGATTTACTTTCCAATAAGTAGCATTAAAATCAGCCGCAGCAATCCCTAATACAGGAGATAATATTAAAACAGATTTAGAAATAATTGGAGCTACCAAACCCCCTCCAATATTATGGCTTATATTCCAAATAGCAGTATAAATTCCTCTTTCTTTTTTAGGATACCAATTAGCAAGAGTAATAAAACTAGGTCCAACGCCCATTCCTTGAAAAACTCCAAGTGCAATAACAGCACCTACATAAGCATATAAAGCATTACAAAAGCCTAATAATACATTAATTAACGCACATAAAATAAGACCTAAAGCCATATATCTTTTTGGGTCAGCCTTATCACTTAAAGCACTCATAACGCCTTTACTAATACCATAAGCAATTAGCATAGAACCAGTAATTAAACCTATATCAGAATTATTTACTGCTAAATCAGTCTTAATTAATGGAGTAGATAGGGTAATATTATTTCTTACTAAATAATATCCCATATAACCAACAAACACACCACTTAATGAAAGTTTTCTATACTTATAATAAGTGCTTAGCAACTCATCATCTTTAACCACCCTATCCTTTTTGACAGGTCTTAAAAAAGAAATCATCTTTAATCCTTTAAATAAAATAATAGTAATTTTATTTAAAGTTGTTTTAAAATAGTATTAATTATTGAGCTATATAAAGAATAATTTTTATTTTTACAATATTAATGAATATATAGCGATAAACCTGAAAGCATAGCTATAGTTTTTAACACAATAATACTTTTATAATATGCAAGTATTGATAACATAAAAATATGTAATAGAGTAGAACATTTTTTATTTTTTATGTAATAGAGT